>JAAZNX010000122.1 GCA_012798025.1 Methanothrix sp.
ATGAGATCGATGAACTCCTGGCAGTGCTGGAGCAGATCGTGAGGATGGCATAGCAAATGCTCAGGGAATTTAACTGCTTGAGGCTTGATGGGGTTGATGTGGAAGAGACAGTCTGCCAGGTGGCAGAGGAGATGCCGCTCTCCATCTTCATCAATGGCAGGCACTTTGCCACAGCCATGATCAGCCCCCAATTGAGATCCGAGTTCGTGGCCGGTCACCTATTTGCCGAGAGGATCGTGGCCAGCCTCGATGAGATCGAGTCCCTGGAGATCGAGGGCAACGTCGCTCGCGCCATCGTGTCCAACCCCATGAGGGCCATCGTTCCCAGAAGACCGATCGTCAGCGGTTGTGGTGGCATCGCATCCTTTCTGGACGAGTCCAATCTCCCTGAAATAAAATCCGATTTCCAGATCACTAGGGAGGACATCCATGCTGCGATGAAGTCCATCTCGCAATCGAAGATCCACATAGCCACGGGCGGCACTCACTCTGTAGGCCTCTTCGCGAAGAGTGGGGCTGTGTGCATCATAGAGGACATTGGCAGGCACAATGCAATGGACAAGGCAATAGGTTTTGCCCTTTCAAGAGATGTGGACTTAAGCCATACATACGCAGCCTGCACTGGCAGGATATCCTCGGACATGGCCCTGAAGTGCTCTGTGGCCGGCGTCCCCATAATTGTCTCGCGAGGGGCCACGACCAGCCTTGCCATATCGATTGCCAAGAGATCAGGGCTCACAATAGTCGGTTTCGTGCGTGGAAAGAGGCACAATGTTTATACCAACTCGGATAGAGTCGAAGCATTCTGACATGCAGATCTCAGGAGCTGTATGATCTGTTCTAAGTGCGATGGGATGGCTATAATCTCCCAGCGCAATTCCGGTCTGCATCTCTGCCAGGGCCATTTCATTGAGGACTTCGAGCAACGTGTGGCAGAGACGATCAAAAAGAACGCGATGGTGTGTGGTGGAGAGCGCATAGCCGTTGCGGTGAGCGGTGGCAAGGACAGCACTGCCCTTCTTCTCAGCCTGCACAAAATCCTGGCAGGAGCAAATGTCGAGCTGGTGGCCATCACAGTGGATGAGGGCATTGCAGGGTACAGGGACGACACGATAAAGGCGGCCAAGAAGATCGTCGAGCAACTGAAGATCGAGCATGAGATCGTCTCATTTCGGGAGGAGTACGGCTACGATCTGGACGAGATGGTGCGGGGGGAGGATGTGGCGCCCTGCACCTTTTGCGGCGTCTTTCGCAAGAGCGCCTTGAATAGGGCTGCCAAACGCCTGCAGGTCACGAAGGTAGCCACAGGGCACAACCTGGATGACGAGGTCCAGTCGATTATGATGAACTACCTGAAGGGGGACATCGAGCGTCTCATGCGCAATCGTCCCAGGCGTGTGCAGCCGGGCCTGATTCCAAGGATCAAGCCTCTGCGAACGATCCCTGAAAAAGAGACTGCGATTTACTGCATGGTAAATGGCGTCTATGCAGATTCTAGGGAGTGCCCATATGCGCAATTGTCGCTACGAGCTGATGTAAGGGACATGATCAACAGCTTGGAGAGCATATTTCCCGGAACGAAGCAATCGATGCTGCAGGGCTTCGAGAAGATAGCTGAGATGGCGAAAGGAAAAGGAGGCCAGATCGAACTTGGGGCTTGCAGGGAATGCAAAGAGCCATGTGTCAAAGACCTGTGCAAGGCATGCGAGCTTCTGAAGACGTTTGGAAAGGCTAAAAAGGAATGGAGGAGGCCTTAGAAGGCCTTGGCCTTGGTGAACCTCTTGTAAATATCCTCCTCGGCTGCAGTTGGCTGTACCTTCTTCATGGCATCGTCAAAGTGCTTCTTCTCGACCTTATACTCACAGACCTGTGCATCTTCCTTGGCCTTTCCACTCAGGACGCACTCCCTGATGGCCAGCATCACAGCCTCGTTGACGATCGCCGAAAGGTCAGCGCCTGAGTACTTGTCGGTCTTCTTGGCCAACTCCTCCAGGTTGATGTCATCGGCAAGAGGCTTCTTGGCAGTATGGATCTTCAGAATCTCCAGACGGGCTTTCTCATCGGGCAGTCCAATCTCGATGAGCCGGTCGAACCTTCCGGGACGCAGGAGGGCCGAGTCTATGATATCTGGCCTGTTGGTCGCAGCTATCACTATCACGCTGTTCAGAGACTCAAGACCGTCCAGCTCAGTCAGGATCTGAGATATCACGCGTTCAGTTACATGTGAGTCGCTGGTCGATCCGCCTCGAGCGGGCGCAATTGAATCGATCTCATCCAGGAAGACCACAGAGGGTGCTGCTTGGCGGGCCTTACGGAAGGTCTCTCGTACGGCTTTTTCCGACTCACCAACCCACTTGCTCAGGAATTCCGGCCCTTTGATGCTGATGAAATTTGCCTGGCTTTCAGTTGCTACCGCCTTGGCGAGCATGGTCTTGCCAGTGCCCGGTGGACCGTAGAGCAAGATGCCTTTGGGGGGCTTTGCATCCATGTGCGCAAAGAGCTTGGAGTATGTCAAGGGCCACTCCACAGACTCTACCAGCTCCTGCTTTACTTCAGAGAGACCTCCGATGTCGTCCCACTTCACATTGGGCGATTCGACCATGACCTCGCGCATGGCAGAGGGTTCCATCTCGCGCAGCGCGTCCAGGAAGTCGTCGTTGTTCACCTCGATCTTGTTTAGGATCTCTGCAGGTATTGACTCTACCTCCAGGTCCAGCTCGGGAAGCACGCGCCGCAAAGAGCGCATGCCAGCTTCGCGTGCCAGTGCTGCCAGGTCGGCACCCACGAAGCCGTGCGTCACATCAGCCAGCTTCTCAGCGTTCACATCTTTGGAGAGAGGCATTCCTCTGGTGTGAATTTGCAATATCTCCAGCCGAGATTGTCTGTTAGGAACTCCGATCTCAATTTCGCGGTCGAACCTTCCGGGACGGCGCAGTGCAGGATCCAGGGAGTCGGGCCTGTTGGTGGCGCCGATGACGACCACTTTTCCGCGCGCCTCCATGCCATCCATGAGGGCGAGCAGCTGAGCCACCACGCGGCGCTCTACTTCACCAGTTACCTCTTCCCTCTTGGGCGCAATGGAGTCGATCTCATCGATGAGAATTATGGATGGTGCCTGCTCCTCAGCGGTCTTGAAGAGCTGACGAAGCTTCTCCTCAGACTCACCGTAGTATTTGGACATGATCTCAGGGCCGCTCAGAGTCTCGAAGTGTGCATTTGTCTCGGATGCCAGAGCCTTGGCCAGCAGCGTCTTGCCAGTTCCAGGCGGGCCGTAGAGCAGGACGCCTTTTGGAGCCTCCACTCCAAGGCGCTCGAAGAGCTCTGGATGCTTCATGGGCAGTTCGATCATCTCCCTGACCTTCTTGATCTCTGCTGAAAGGCCGCCGATGTCCTCGTAAGTGACCCTTGGGCCTGCCTTCTCTTCCTTGGCCGGCTTCTCTGAGATCTCAATGCGAGTTCTGTCGCCGATTACAACGGCTTCTTTGGGGGGAGCTACCCTGGTAGCCATGAGCTCAATTTTTCTTCCCATGACTGAGATCTCAATTATGTCGCCACGGGTGATGACGCGGCCTTCCATGTACCTTTTCAGATACTCCTCGCCTCCGGTGATGCGCAACGGCACCGTTGGAGAGAAGATCACCGACTCAGCGGCAGAGGCCTGAACCACCTTTACAGGAACTTTATCATCGATGCTGACTCCTGCGTTCCTCCGTGTGTTTCCATCCAGGCGCACCACGCCCGTGCCAGTGTCATCTGGATAGCCGGGCCAGATCAATGCAGCGGTCTTCTTCTTTCCCACGATGCTGAGGACGTCGCCTGCCTGCCAGCCATTCTCGCGAAATACTGCCGGG
>JAAZNX010000002.1 GCA_012798025.1 Methanothrix sp.
GGACTTGGAGAGGCCGTTTAGGATCAGCGTTCTGTCCTTCATCCCCTCCAACTGGGCGAAGCTGGCATGGTTGACCGAGTAACTCAGCTTGGCATAGACCTCATCTGAGATGACGAGCAGATCGTTCTCTACCACTACGTCAGCCAGATCCTCAAGATCCGCGCGCGTCATTATCGCTCCAGTAGGATTATTGGGATAGCTGAGCAGCACAGCCCTGGTGTCCTCCGTCACAGCCTTGGCAATCTCCTCAGGCTGCAGCCGGAACTCGTCTTCCAGTCGGGTAGGTACCATCCTCGGCACTCCGCCAGCAAGCACGATGTCGGGGGCATAGGCAACGTAGCACGGTTCAGGAACGATGGCCTCATCCCCCGGATTGAGAGTAGCCCTGAAGGCTAGATCAACAGCCTCGCTGACGCCTGTTGTGATCAAAATCTCCTTGTCCGGATTGTAGTCCAGCTTCAAATCCCTACGAACCTGGTCGCAGATGGCGTCCCTCAGCTCAGGCATCCCACGGTTCGATGTGTAATGAGTGTTGCCAGACTCCAAAGAGTAGATGCAGGCCTCGCGCACGTGCCAGGGCGTGACGAAATCAGGCTCGCCAACGCCCAAAGAGATTGCTCCATCCATCTCGGATACCAGGTCAAAGAACTTACGTATCCCAGAAGGCGGCATGGACTTCACAACATGGCTTAAGTGTGCATCTGCATTCCAGGCAGGGAGATTCTTGAGGCTTTGCTTCATGGAGTTACCACCAGCCTCTTGGGCTTGGGTTTTTCGGTCAGAATGACACCATGCTCCTTGTAGTTCTTCAAGATGAAGTGCGTGCAGGTCGATTGAACGCCTTCCAGTGGCGCGATCTTCTCAGCCACGAAGTAGGCAATGTCCTTCATGGACTTACCGCGCACTGTGACGGAGAGATCGTGGTCCCCGGAGATGAGACGCACCGACTCCACCTCAGAGAATCTGGCGATCCTCTCTGCTACTGCATCATAGCCCGTCTTGCGTTGCAGCGCCACCTTCAGCTCAAGGACAGCGAAGACAACGCTATTGTCGAGCTTCTCCCAGTTGATCAGGGTGATGTACTTCTTTATTACGCCCGCGTCCTCCAGCTCTGAGATCTCCCGGGCCACATCGGCCTCGGATCTGCCCAGCAGCGCTGCGATCTCACATGGTGTTGCCTTGGCGTTTTCAGAAAGGATCTGCAAAATCTCATTCATGAAATTCCCTATTTACCTTCTCCATACAATTATAGGCTTTGCGCTTGTGAGAGTTATATGTATATTCATATCAATGGAAAGTTATTAATACTCTTATTACAACTGTATTAATATGAAGCAAATGAGATGTCCTAAATGCAATTACGGATGGGAGACACGGGTAAGCAGGCCAAAGGCATGCCCTAGGTGCAAAACAAGGCTGGACGTTAAAAGAAAGAAGGGTGCATGAGTTTGAACTGAAGTTCGTTTGACAAAGTACCAGCGCCACAAACTATCTCATAAAACCGTCAAAGATCGCCTTCGAGTTCAGAAAAAGCCCCGGGCGTGATTCGAACACGCGACCTATTGATTACAAGTCAATCGCTCTGGACCAGCTGAGCTACCGAGGCGCTCTTCCTGGCTTATTTTCCATCTGAACTTAAAGGCTTTGCCCCATCGATCGCCCCCTCCTTCAAAAGATGGATGCGCTCAATGCTGCGCAGCAGGGAGTATTTTGTCCCGGGATGCCTGGACTCAAAGCCGTTCAGATGTCTCTTGACCTCCAATTTCCATCCATCTGCAAAAGGACGGCATTCAGACTTGGGATGATACAGCCCGTGTGTGATCGCATAAAGCCGCGTCTCCTTCTCAGGGACCCGCCTCAAGGGCTTTATCCAGGGGATCGGGCCCCCAGCAATCAGCTCTGCTACATCGCCCTGGAGGAGTTTTAAGAAGGCTTCCTGCGCCTCATCATCAAGGTTGTGGCCAGTGGCTAGAACGTCAGCGCCATTCTCTTGCGCCGCCTTTATCAGGAGGTCCGATTTCAGGTTAGAGCCCGTGGCACCATACATGCTCCTAACGACGCTTGGGACTTTGAGCATCTGGGAGATGAGCTTGGCCTGCGCCACTCCCTGCCCCTCATCGATTATGACGGCCACAAAATCTATGTCCTTTCGCCGGGAAAACATGTTCTTCAGGACATAAAGCAGGGTTGCGCTGTCTTTTCCTCCGGACAGTCCAACGGCTACGCGCTCGCCGCGGCCAAAGAGTTGAGTTTGGCGCAGGCTCTCCCGGATCTTGCGATGCACGTCTTCGTCAAAGTGAGCCTGGCACAGATGCATGCCAGAGTATCTCTGGTATATTATCGCGTTGCTGCGGCATTTATCGCACAAGGTCATTTCAGCTCATCCCTTAGCCCATCTGTAAGAATAATAACCTATGGATCTTGGGAGACCTTGAACCTGAGAAGCGCTGCCACCCCACCCAAAGAGCGCAGCCTCTCTCCTGGCTCAAACTCGGAGCTGAAGACAACGACCTTTCCGCGAGCATCTCCAACCGAGCGCATTATCTGATCCATATTCCCTCGTCGTACCATCTCGTCCAGCACCAGTAGTCGTTCCACAGCGCCGTAATTCACCGCCGTCTGTACCTCTTTTAAGCCATAAGCTGCGCGTCCATCAGTGGCAATCTCACGGAAGAGCTCCTCGATGAGCTTCGCCTCCCGAGCAATGCGGCTGGACTCGAGGACGGTCTTGACAGCTCCTCGACGCAAGACCTCCTGAAAGCCGGAACGACCAATCGATGATGCATCGTCCATGGCGATGCGCACAGCCAGATCAGGATAGCTGGAATCGATCAGCTTCTTGAGATCCTCTTTGGCAAAGCCAGGTCCTGCCAGGATGACCTGCGCGCCCTCGCCTGCTGCCTGGTCGATGGCTTTGGCCACCTCCTGGAAGAACGCA
>JAAZNX010000060.1 GCA_012798025.1 Methanothrix sp.
AATGCTTATCGTGCGGCCTTCATAAGAGAGGCCGTGGAATTCTATATGCGAGAGGCCGACTCATCCCGGCAGCACAGGGCCGATGCCAAGCTGCTAGAAGACAACCGGAAGCTTCGAGACGAACTCAAGCTTCGCAGCTTGCCTTGGCGAGATCTGAGACGGATCTCTTACGGTTGCGAAATGCTGCTTTTCTAGAAGAATCGTGTGGCTGTGGCAATCTAGGAGGGCTGAGAGATCTTTTGGAGGCAGGCGGCCTCTGGATGGCCGATAAGATCCTAGAGTCCCAGGGCGTCAGTTCGCGAGACGCGGTGAAAATATAGTCCTCAGCAATAAAAGCAGTAACCTCTATTTAGCAAAAATTTTTCCACCAGCGCCCTCGTATAGCTGAGAGAATTGGTGAATTTATCCCACGAATTGGCGATTATATTTTTCATATCGCACAGATCTTTGACTGTAACAACAAATAATACTCTCTTGATGGGGATTTCTATAACCCACCCATAAAATATTATTATAAAGTTTATATACTAATAATACTATTAGATGTCGTGGGTTCATTTACTGTATGGACGCTTAAAAGTCTTCATGCCAAGCAAGAGATGTCGCGGCTTTCAAAGATATCGAATGTGATTGACTGGAATCCGATCCGCCAAATTCTTGATGAAATGTATGACAACAAAAGCGTGCAAGTCAGAATTATCTCAGGTTATCAGGAATACTCTTAATTCTGTAGAAAGCCTTTTCTATGAATAATCAAGAGGGAACAACTGGGTGATCTCAGATGAGGATATCTTCAGCTTTGTTATTTGTTCTGATGCTGGGTTTTACGGCATCTGCTGCGCCTGAATTTGCAACTACTGGGCCGTATAATGTCTCCTTCGATATGAACACTTCTTTGAACTATACAGTGCAGTCTGACACGCCCATCAGTGATGCTTTGCGAACTGCATATCCTTTGCGGATAAAGACCAATGATAGCTTTCTAGCAGACATAAGAATATATAAATACAAAGATTTAACAGACTCGACCCCGCAAATGTGGCAAACTATAAATCGCCAAGGCTTGACGGAACTTGGTTGGAGAAACATAACTCTCGCGACAGATATGATCATCGATGGCATGCCTGCTTACGGACTTGCTGGGCAAGATTCTGCTAACAGGACATATTACACCGCATACTACTGGCTTGATAGCAAGGAATGCGAGTGTGGCCCTGTGTCCATCGGAACGACAAATGTAATTATCATCTCATCCTATCCGCTTGCATTGACAGGAAACTTGCTTGACACCCTGCACATAGAGATCGGCAGAGAAGCTGAGCGGCAGGAACCTCTTACATTTGCGCCCCCCAAAGCGTGACTGACGATCACAAATCCACCAAGCTCCTATTTTTCTGTTCTTTTTTAAAAAGTCCGGGCATGTATCGCGGACAGTAACTAGATTCAGAGCATGAATTCAAGGACTCCAGTTAGTAGAAACATATCTTAATTTGAATTCCTATTATTTAATAAAGAATGCTGAGATAATGGATGGTGTTGTGTCAAATGCAAATTTGACGGGCGAATTGTACCTGACATTCGGTGCCCAGAAATATCGCATTGAGACACAAAATAAAATTTGGGGGAAAGAATAGTATGAAAAAGATGTTACTTGTAGCAATGTTGGTTGGAATGCTGCTGATCGGCGCTGCCTCTGCTAGCTGGGCCAGGCCGTCTTTTGGCAGTGCAATCGCAAATGCAGACGCATATGCTAAGGGAAAGGCAACAGTAGACCTCGATCCATGGACTGATGCCAAAATAGAGACCATCTGGTCCACTGCAGGCTCGAACACCTGGACGTTCGCAAATGCCAAGCTGGATCCAGTCTCAGAATCAGTTTCCAACGGCTGGGCAGTATCTCAGATAGCCGGTAAATTAACTGAGAACAAATGCTGGGGTCCGGAGCAGACAGTAGACGTCGATCTGCTGCAGGCTTCTTCGACTGCTACGGCATTTAACTATGCTGAGGGCTCTAAGATCGCAGATGGTAACACGTTCACAGCGAACATTGCAACTACATCCATGTCCGATGATAAGATCTCCTCGCTGTCAATTGCAGACTCATCATCGTCAGGCTTCGCCATGGGATTTGCAGGAACGCCCATCACAATGCCACAGCCACTGACCGCTCTGCCAACTCTGCCCTAAATAAGGGAAGGGCTTTCAATAGCTTGGCCCATCCCAAATCTCTTTTTTCAATTACCTCAGCATCACCTTGCTTAAAGTTACAAGGAACAAGGCCATCAACAGCCATCCCAGAAGGGTTTCGACCACTGTCAGGTATTCATAGCCCTCCACGATGCTGAGATTCTGCGGGTTTCGTCCCAAAAACATCATGCTGCTGAAGTAGAGGGCATCATATAACGATATGCTTGCCGCATGATGCGAAGCCGTAGCTGCGCTGAATTGCAGAGCGCTGCTAGCCCAGAAGATGGCCGTGAAGATGACCATGATGACGACACTCAGCATTACAGTATGCGACGGACGCACGCCGTAGCCGCATGACAGCCATACAAGGCCATCCACGAGCCTGGGAAATATCTTCTTTGTGCGGGCCTGCTTTTCCTTTCGGTACTGATAGTAGCAGTTATCCTCATCTTTGAACTGCTCCAGGTTCCTGAAGTTCTTGATCAATGTCAAGTAAACCGAACCGTTGAAGGGAAGATGATCCCGTATAGAGTTCCACCGAACAACAATGCGATTGAAGTTAAAATCCTTGAGATATATGTTGGACCCATCTGCAAAGATAGCATCCGATAGCCTCAAAGTGTAGATCTTGGCATTGGAGAGATTCATATTCTTGTCGAACCTAGCCCTGCCAAAATCTGCATCGTTGAACCTGGCCCTGGAGAAGTTGGCCTCAGTTCCGAAATGCGCCCTGGAGAAGTTGGCCTCGCCCTGGAACTGCGACTCAGAAAAGCCTGCATCCTCCTGGAAATGGGAATCTGAGAAGTTGGCTGCTTTGGTGAAGACTGTGCCGTCGAAGTCTACCAACTGAGAGAATGAGGAGTGATCGAAGAACACGTCCCCCTTGATGGTAGAGTACTCGATTTTTATTATTGACTTTATTATTTTTCTTTTATTTTTATTTAAGGGAAGATCAAGACGGTGCAGATCGAGGTCTCCATAGATGATGATGTTCTCGTACTCCACCGGCTTTCCTTCCTCGATCTTAGCCAGTACCTCGTCGGCCTTGATCATCAAAAGGTTATCGACCATGAACGTATGGAGTTATCGATGGATGCAGATATCTCTTTTGGTGCGAATCATCTCAGCAACCCTGTCCCAGTCATGCTCGTAGACGTGAGCCGAGGCGCTCGTCGTGGAGATCGAGCCCGGCCTGGCACCAACCTCTTTGGAGACATGCTCCAGAACCCTCGCAAGGCCGTACAGATTGGCCGGATATGCGCCAGCATAGTCATGGCTGCGGAAGAAGACTGAAAGGTTCAAGCAGCCGTCGCGAAGCTTGAAGTCGTCCACGATCATGCAGGGAACCTCGTCCTTTGCGCTATCCACCATTGGGATCCATGTTACTGCCGTAGCTCGGCGCGAGGAAGGCGAGGCCTTGAGGCGGCGAATGACCTGCTCAATTTGATCGATCATCTCAGAGCAGCCAGGCACGGACCAGGCCCGCAGCCGTTCCCCGTATGTATACTCAAAGCCAGGGTTCTCACAGCTCAAGAGCTGGTGGGCATACTCATCCAGACGCTCCTCATTCCAGGAGTACTCAGCTGGGATCATCTCGTGGTATGGATCTTCTACCACCACCTGAAGGGAGAGCAATTCCAGGATCCTTGTCCCCCGCTCATCTGATATCTCCTGGCCATGCTGCCAGATGAGATTGAGCCCGCGATGCCAGGCATCGGAGATGGTCCGGGCACGAACGAACCTGCCAAGCTTCATAATTACGATCAATAAATAAAAACAGCCAGCTTATTTCATCTTTTGCGTCTTGGATCCTTCCAGCTCTGCAATGGCCTCGGGTGGAAATGCCCGAACGATGTCTATCTTCTTGACACAGCGGGTGGCGATGCCGTATTTCTTTGCAATAGGCCGAAGCTCGCTCATGCTGTACTTCTTGGCAATCTCCTCAGCATCCATGAAGCTCCCTCTCGTCACAAGATACTTAAATTTTTTCGGCGCGCGAGCACACCTCCACCCATTTCGTTTGACCGTATACTGTCACTATCCTGATATGAGCAGATGGTTAATCCCCCACATGGGGACAATTTCCCATGCGCATTCGATGACGCAGCCCGTATTCGCGGGAATGTTGGCAAGTTCAAGGCACAGGAACTTTAGTGCGGGCTTTTAGCATTTTGCAGAGATTGTGTTCTCAATCTCGAATATGTCAGACCTCGTCATCTACTCCATCGGCGTCCCCTCACCCATCACCCCCGCCAAGCCGCTGTCCTCCATCCCTGCAGCTCGCTCGTGATAGTGTCGAAGGCCGCGCACCCCCATGCACCGGCGCTGCATCTGCTGCACAGCTCGCCAGCGGCGGCGGCAGTAGTGGTGGCAACGCACAGCCAAAAGTGGGCCGTGGGCCAGGTGGTGGATGTGCCGCTGCCTGCGCCTGGAGCAATCCATGTCTGAAAAGACGTGGCCCCATTGAAACTTTCTGCATGAGTTCACTCGCATGGATTTTTCTGCCACCACATCTTCACCCTGAGCGAAGAGCTCGGCAGCACCAACGCGTCCCCCTCCTTTCTGATAATTTTAGCCAGATAGTCCCTGATGATCGCTTTTTGCTCCTCAGTCTCAGCCTGAGCCTGCAAGGCGAGCTCTTTTTGGGCCTCATCCAGAGAAGTGTAGCGCTGGTTGTGCTCTAGCCAGAACACTCTGATATGCGGATAGATGCCCATCTGGTAGAGCACATTGTAGAGCACATCGCACTTTGGTGCTGGCTGGTATGCCCGTCCATGCAGTTTCGGCCACAGCTCCGACCACTGCCGGTCCCATGATGTCTCCCCTGCGAAGTGATATAGGTAGACGTACTTCGAGGACGCTTCCACCATCTTCTTGATCGCCGATCGAATGTCTGGCATGCCCAGGGAAAATGAAGCGATCACTACATCGTAAGGAGGCTGAAGATCCTCGTTCACATCCACATCCTCCCAGCGCTTCTGCACCACGGTGATGTTCTGAACACCAAATTCCGCCATCTTTTCTCTCATCACGCAGCTCATGCCCTCTGCAGGTTCAACGGCGGTGACGTGCGCAACTTTTTGTGCGAAAGGAATGGCCAGGGTTCCGGGCCCAGCGCCAATGTCAAGAACTCGAGACTGCGGCATGGTGTCGGTTTCCCATATCGTCTTATCAATCCTGTTCCTCTCCTGATGACACATGTTCCAAAACTGCAAAGCTCTCTCCCGGCTTTCCCAGATTCTAGAGCAATCCCTGCCAGGACTGGATCTTCTGTTACGGTGCATCTGGCTCTTCCAGACCTCGTTCCAATCGATATCTTTCAACGGATCTTCCATGAAAATGACCTCAAAACCAACCCGATTCAATTATTCTATCTGGCTCTCAAAATTCTCAAAATAATCGGCGATCTCAGCAGCACGCTCAGTCTTGTTGAATACCTGACCGGTTATTCGAATTTCGTTCCAGAGATGAGATATATCTGGTTCATCATAATAATCAGTTCCATAAAGTACGACCACAGTAACACCCAAAGCATGATGAGCAGCTGCAAGGTGGCCCCTCATGAGCAAAGCCTCCTTGTGCAAGTTAAGTCCTCTTCTTTTGCCATCTTATTGTCTCCTACATTTCCAAGAGTAAGTCTCCTAGATTAAGAATTTTTCTGATATTAGTATGCGTATTTTTTCCTCGGATCGATTTCAAAATCAAATCGCTCTGATGTCCTTGCTCCGATCTCCTGGCCAAAGCCATCATTTCTGAGCATCAAATATCCTGGTGGATCTGATCCAAGACCGAAAGGTATATCAAATAGCTGTCCCTTTTATAAAGCGCTGCATAAGCGTCGCTTCAATTGAGTTTGATGGGATGTTTGTAGCAAGGATCGATTCAAGGAATCGATGCCAAAGGTAAGTGAAATAAATGGAAAGATACGGAAGCAGAGGCGGCTTCAATAGAGGCCCAAGAGAGATGCACGATGCAACATGTGCAGAGTGCGGAAAGACATGTCAGGTTCCCTTCAAGCCCGATGGATCCAGACCGGTTTATTGCAGCGATTGCTATCAGAAGCATAAGCCCGCAAGGCCACCCAGAAGATATTAAATGGGGCAGGGCAAATGCAGGCCCTGCAGAAATTATTTTTTATAACGCATTTATTCAATCTTTCTTGCTGCCACCTCGATGGCCCGAATTACGCTGTCCTGGGGGATGATGGTCGCCACTGGGATGGAGAGCAGCCGTTCCACCGTAGGGCTGACGATGGGAGCGCAAACCAATGCCGATGCCCCGTCACGCTCGGCACGGACAGCGGCGATGATGGCCTCCTCGATGGTGGTGGCCGAGTACTCACGCAGCGTAAGCATCTTGTTGCCTATCTTCGTCTTCTTCTCGCTGATCTTGTCTAGCACCGGTCGGGCGGCGATGATGGCGATGAAGTCGCCCTCGGGGCCTTCCAGTTGGTGGATGGTCTTCACAATCTGACGTAATGTCGTAATATTCGGCTCCCTGTGGCCGGAAAGGATTTTGTAGAGCGTGCTTTGAGGAATTCCTGAGACTTTGGAAAACTCCCTGGCGGAGAGGCCGAGATCGCCGAGCACCTCTTTCAAGGTCTCTTGCAGTTTATCATCGGACTGAAAGGCAGCCCGCATCACCCTCTCGACGCTTTGCATACTCTTGGGTAATGCTGGAGCAAATATTTCTACTTTTGGATTCGGAGGGCCATCAGGACCAAAGATTCAATGCCTGATATGCACAGTAAATTGTGCCAAACGTATACTATCAGAAATTATCTTTCACAATTAGGAAAACTTTTATCCTGAAATAGAAAACATTATATTCTCTACAAAGAGAAGTTCCCTTCATGGGCGAATACACAGTCAGGTGTGTGAGCGATGGAAAGCCTGTTCCTGCTTTTTCCTTGGTCTGCCCGGATCACGACTCCCTCCTGCGCGCCGATTACACATCCAAGCGCTTGGAATTGAAAGCATTCCCTGGCATCTGGAGGTTCTATGACTGGCTGCCTGTGCATGGCATCATACCAGAAGCAGGCGAAGGCCCGATCACCTACAAAAGCCGGGGTCTTGCAGCAGAGCTGGGATTGAAGGACCTTTACATCAGCTTTAGCGGCTATTGGCCTGAGCGTGGAGCACATATGCCCACCTGCAGCTTCAAGGATTTAGAGGCAGCTCCTACAATGCAGAGGCTGAGGGAGCGTGGCGATAACTCAACCCTGGTTGTGGCATCGGCGGGAAACACTGCGCGCGCCTTTGCCCAAGTTGCGTCACAAACCGGCCAGCCTCTGATCTTATTCGTTCCCGAAGGGGCCCTTCCCAGAATGTGGATAACCGTTGAACCGGGGCCAGTAACCCTGGTAGGAGTAAAGGGCGATTACTATGATGCCATCACCATTGCAGAGAAGGTCCAGTCCAGTCCAGGATATGTTCCTGAAGGCGGAGCCAGGAACATCGCCCGAAGGGACGGCATGGGAACTGTAATGCTCGATGCTGCTCTCAAGCTCGGGCGCATTCCACAGCACTACTTCCAGGCCGTAGGCAGTGGCACTGGCGGGATCGCTGCATGGGAGGCTGCGATGCGACTGATGAGGGATGGCCGCTTTGGGTCAGACCTTCCGAAGTTGCATCTGGCCCAGAACGTTCCCAATGCGCCCATCTACTTTGCCTGGAAGTGCAAAGAGCCTGATGCCTACACTGCTGAGATGTTCGATGACGTTCTCTTCAACAGGAGGCCGCCATTCGGAATTGCCGGTGGGGTCAAGGACGCCCTGGAGGCTACGGCCGGCGATGTCTATGGAATTTGCGACCAGGAGGCGGCCGATGCCAAACGACTCTTCGAGCAGTCGGAGGAGATAGACATACTAAATGCACCTGGCGTGGCAGTTGCAGCGCTGGAGCAGGCCGTGGAGACGGGCAAAGTTTTGCAGGGCGACATCATTCTTTTAAACATCACAGGCGGCGGAGTGGCAAGGGCCAGAGAAGATCTCAACTTGTACAGTCTGCAGCCGGACATAATCGTCTCTCAATGGGAGGACGCAGTGAAGTTTCTGGAGGAAGGAGCATGTTTCAGGTAGCAAATCAAACCAAGAAGCCCCTTACCATGACGATCATCGGAGGCGTGGACAAAGATGGAAATGCTGATGCACAGGACCGCATTGAGATTTGCCGGGGAGAGATAATAGGAA
>JAAZNX010000006.1 GCA_012798025.1 Methanothrix sp.
CTTGAAGGCCTCCTCAAGTTCCCCAGGCATGTCATGGGTGCTCTCCAGGGTCTGGAAGTAAACATGCACATCCACTCCTTGGGCCTCCACTGATTTTTCGTAAAACGACAGGCCGAAATCGATGAGGCAGATCTTTCCGGATCGCAAGATCATATTCGATGTGGTGAGGTCGCCATGGATGATGCCGCCTTTGTGCAGTCTACCCACCATCTCTCCGACCTTCTCAGATATCTCAGGGGTGATGATATCTTTCAGCTTCTCTCCACGCACGTGTTCCATCTTCAACTCGAAACGAGAGATGTCGCGGATAATAGGCGTTAGGACCCCGTGCCTGCGAGCGTCCGAAGTGATTTTTGCTTCTCGGAGAGTCCTTTCCTGCCGTATGCGCTCATCCAGCTCCGTCTGACGATAGCTTTTGGGCAGCCTCCACTTCCTTACAGTGCCGTTCTCTAAAGTTATGATCGCTTCTGCGCCTCTGCCTATCTCCATAGATCCTCTTTTCTGTTCCAGGCCTCCACTAGGCCAAGGCAGCCAGTGATCATCATATCCCCTCCAGGCGATGCCGCCACTGCGTCACGCAGAGCACCACTCTTTAAAAATTGCTCTCTGCGAGGTCCTGTGACGAGGGTTGACAAGATCCTTTCTGGAATGCTCTCGATATAAGCTCCGTGGCCCCCATCATCGAATACCTCGGAGTTCTTCAATCTTCCGGAGCACAGCTTATCCACAAGATTCCTGAGCTTCTCAGGAGTGAGCCAAGAGGTATGATGCTCGAAGATGGCTGTTATCCTCCCTTCGTCGAGCAGAGCCGCCACAGTGTGGCCGTTTCCAAAGTTGATGATAAGCGAAGGCTCTATGCATCGCGGATCCAGAGAGGCCCCGAAGACTGCAGCAGGGCCGGTATCCATGATCAGCGGTCGAAATCCTTCAATGGCCAGGTAACTGTGAACGGCAAGCATCCTGGTCATGGCATCCGGTGGCTGTCGAAAGGCAAACGACTTCAATGTCCCGCCGGAACGAATGGCGTTTCTCAGATGTTCAAACCTGACGATGCGATTTGACCTTTGCGGGGAATATCCATGATCCTGCACCGCTACAGCCAGATCCCTTGGAAGGTCCAGGTCAAAGAGCTGGAAGGCCCTGCGAAGTGCTGGAAGATCCAGATCCCCTGTCTGGATTGCCTCAGCCGATGAGGGAGCGTCTTCCCGAATTATGACGCCGAGAGCCTCCACTCGCTCCAGACTGTCGTTAATGGTAGCAGCCGCCGTAGGAGTGGCATATACCTTCAGGCCTGCTGCCAGATGCCATCTCACTGCTGCGGTGCAGGCGCCTCCACCCATTGTCGGGCCGTGCAGGAAGACATCTTTCCCAGCCAGACGTGCCCGATTTATCCTGTTTCCCACGATCACCGTGGAGCTTGGCAAGACCATCTTGGTAGAGCCTTCAAGAGGAACATCCTCCTGGTAGTACAGGATATCCTGGGTGCCTGCGCCCACATCAATCGCTAAGAGCGACATATTCTATTCGAACCTCAAGACCAATAAAGCAATCGTACGGGAAAAATTTTATCCTCATCGCATAGAGGATAATACATGATCATCGGTGTTGTTGTCGCGAGCACATCCCGCTATAAAAGATATGGGCCTGTAAATAGTCCATCTGCGGCAGAGGACCTATCAGGAAAAGTGATCCAGGACATGATACGGGCAGCAGGATACACAGACCACTATCAGCTTGTGTCTGACGGCATCCAGACCATCCGGGACGCTGTGGGAAAAAGCTCTGCTGATGCGATGATCATCTGTGGTGGGACTGGTCTTACTCATCTGGATCTGACAATCGAAGCTGTCGAGCCCCTTTTCGAGAAGACGCTTCCTGGCTTTGGGGAGATCTTCCGCTACAAGAGCTTGGAGGAGGTTGGAACGAGGGCAATGCTCACAAGGGCCACAGCCGGAATATATCAAGGAAAGCCGATATTTTGTCTTCCGGGAACGCCAGGGGCTGCCCGACTTGGCACTGAGCTTATCCTGGCAGAAATAGAACATATTATCAACCATATTCGGGGGCGAACAGGCCATCATTCAGGGAATAAATGAAAATATACTATTAATCGTATTAAAGGCTATTGAGGCGCAGTAGCCTTTTATATCTGTAGCACTCTGATAAGGATATAGAGCTATCACGGAGAGATAGGCCAATGGAGACAGAGATTCCAGTGCGGGATATCATGACCCGCCCGGTGATAACAGCCGACGCCGACCTAGACATTCTGAACGCTGCGAAGAGGATGGGCTCAGCCAATGTGGGAAGCCTGATAATATTATCCGAGGGCAAGCCCATAGGCATTCTTACTGAAAGGGATTTAGTAAAGAAGGTTGTGGCTCAGGCGGCCGATCCCAGAAGCGTGAAGGTAGGAGACATCATGAGCGCACCAGTGGTCGCCATCGATCCAGAGGCAAGCTTGCGCGAGGCAGCAGAGCTGATGCTGAAGTCCGGCGTCAAGAGGCTCCCTGTGATCTCCAATGGAGGGCTAGTAGGAATAATAACTGACACAGATCTGGTCTCTGGATCCTCTGTCGGCCTCAATGAGATTTTGAGCAATCTCATAGAAATGCACCGTGAGAGCGTCCACTTTGAGGAGTCCAGAGAGGTTGGAAGTGGAATTTGCGAACTTTGCGGCCAGCTCTCAGACTCCTTGAAGAGCATAAACGGCGAGCTTCTATGTTGGAGCTGCAGAGAAGGCAA
This sequence comes from Methanothrix sp., assembly GCA_012798025.1. GTDB lineage: Archaea > Halobacteriota > Methanosarcinia > Methanotrichales > Methanotrichaceae > Methanothrix. The sequence continues at coordinate 2,746 of JAAZNX010000006.1, forward strand.
ATAATTTTATACCAGCTTGCAGGACCGAGGAAATAATTATGTTAGTTGAGGATATTTTATCCAGAGATCCTCTTTACGTAGAGGATTCCACTTATCTGACTAAGGCGCGCCAGTTGATCAGAGACCATCATGTGCGAGGACTGCCGGTTGTGAACGATAATAAGCACGTCCTTGGCATTGTAACTGCTCGGGATATGCTCAGAGTAACCTCGACCAAGTCGAATGTGACTGTAGCCGGCTTCATGGTCCAGGTTCCACTCGTGACAGGACAGATGGACATGTTCGATGCAGCCCGTCTCATGCTCAAGGAGAAGAGTGCCTTGCTGCCAGTGATTGAGTCCATGGACAAGCCTCGCCTTCGGGGCGTAGTCACCCTCCTGGATGTATTCAAACATATAGACCTTGAGAAGGTTCCAAAAAAGCAAATTCAAGAGTTTATGAGCACCAAGGTCGTAACTGCAAGCCCGGACGACCCGGTAACAAAGGTCTGGGACAAGATGGTGGAAGAGGACTTTACAGGACTGCCAGTTGTAAAAGATGGCAAGCCCATTGGGATGATCACAAGGTTCGATATTCTGAAGAGAGGTTGGGCCAGGATCAGCAAAGAGAGCGAAACCAGGCCCGTCGATTCCACGCAGATGCGCATAGAGAAGCTGATGAGCTCTCCCATATACAGCATAAAGCCGGATGCCAGCCTTGCCAGCGCCATAGAGCTGATGCGCAAATACGAAATCGGCCGGATATCTGTAGTAGATGAGGGAAAGCTCATTGGGATAGTCGATAGAAACGATCTGATCAAAGGCTACCTAGGGTGAACGAAGATGAGCAAAGGGCCAACAACCGGAAAAGAAGTAACAAGGATACCGAAGAAGAATGACAGGATGCCAGTAGCCCCAGGTTCAGGGAAAAGAGCACCTTTGCAATTCGATTCCCGATCTGCAAGGCGAATGGGCGAAGTTTTAAGCGTAGCGTCCACTGACGTCGTCACAGTCCCGCCTACTACAACGATCATGGGAGCCATAAAGACGATGACCTTTTATGGTTTTTCCAGGCTTCCAATAGCCGATGCTGGGACCAGAAGGTTGATCGGATTTGTGACATCAGTGGACATCGTGGACTTCCTGGGCGGAGGCCTGCGTCATAACCTCCTGAGGGAGAAGTTTGGCGGCAACATCTTCACGGCCATCAATGCCGATATCAGGGAGATCATGAGCACAGAGCTCACATACGCCAGCGATAAGTCCTCCTTGAACGATGTTTTAAAGCTGATGTACGAGAAGAACGTGGGCGGCCTCCCTATAGTTGATGAAGAAAACCGCATTGAAGCCATAATAACCGAGGAGGACTTCGTGCGCTTCTGCAGCAATCTGGATACGGGGTTGCTTGTAGAGTCATTCATGAACCCCAATGTGGTGACGGCTCCAGCGCAAACCACCATCGAGAAGATGACCAGAATGATCATTCAGAAAGGATTCCGCCGCATGCCTGTCGTGCAGGACGGTGTGCTCATGGGCATGGTCACTGCATCAGACATAATGAAATATCTTGGCAGTGGCGATGCATTTGAAAAGGTCGTAACTGGTGATATTGCTGAAGTCATGAACCAGCCTATCAAGAGCCTCATCAAGAGCAGCTTAATTGTTACAGAAAAGAAGGCGGACTTGGGGGCTGCAGCCAAGAAGATGATGGATAACGACATTGGGTCTTTGCCTGTTTTGGACAATGAATCCTTGGCAGGAATTCTGACAGAGAGGGACTACGTGAGGGCATTGGCCGAGAACAGGGGGATACTATCATGATCATAAAAAAAGTCAAAGACTACATGAGCGCTCCTATATACGTTATCGAGCGGAATGAGCCCATCCAAAGAGCCAGAAATCTGATGTTCAAATACGGCATTGGCAGAATTCCTGTGATGGATAAGGGCAAGCTGGTAGGCATAGTTACAAAATATGACATCACCAACCGGCTCAACCAGGCAGCTCCGGAGTGGCGCAGACGGCCCATTGACAAAATCCCCATCCAAGTAGTGATGACCGAAAAGCCCATAACCATTTTCCCCGATGCCACCATGCCCCAGGCGGCTGAGCTCATGGTCGAGAACGATATCAGCGGCTTGCCAGTGGAGCGCGATGGCGATATCGTGGGCATGATCACCTCCCGAAACATGGTGAAGTACTTCTCAGAGCAGGATGTCAGGGCAACAGTTGGCGACCTGATGAATAAAAACATTTTGAGTGTCCATCGGCACCACACAATAGGCCATGTCCTGGAGGAGATGAATGTGCAGGGCGTCAGCCGTGCCCTGGTCTATGAGGACAACGCAACTCCCGTTGGGATTGTCACCCGCTCAAGCCTCACGTTCTCGGATATCATGGGACCAAAAGATGAGATGGAGACCAAGAACATAAAGATGACCAGAAAAGAGAGCACTGCCGGCAGAAAACAATACAGATATATAAGGCAGATGCCTTTTGTGGCCGAGGATATCATGACATCTCCCATCATCACAGTTAACCCGGAGATAAAAGCGGTAGAAGCTGCCAAGACGCTCTCTGAGAAGAACATCATTGGCATGCCAGTCATGGAGAATAACGATGTTGTGGGCTACTTCTCGGCCGATGAGATCATATCAGAGATTGGGAGGTGGAAGTGATGCAGGTAAAGGACATAATGACTGAGCCGGTCACCATCGACAAATCAGAGAGAATTGGCCACGCACTGGACCTGATGGAGAAGAACGACCTGCGCAGGCTCTTGGTGACCAACAAGGACAAGATGGGTGGAATAATAACCACAAGACAGATCGCTCGTGTGCTTGGCACTCGAAAGAGCCTGGGCATGCCGGCATCCTCGCTGCATGTGGCTGCAGCAACTATGGATGCCGTGATCAAGGTCTTGCCAGATATGAGCGTGGAAGATGCCATGGTCCTCCTGCAGAAGACCTCTGTGCTGGTAGTAGTGGATGGCGACAAGATCCTGGGATGGATCCGGCCAAGAGAGATACTGGCTGCAGTAAATGTGAGCGGCCATGCCTCCGATGCCATGAGGTTCCCTCTGACTGCGAACCCCAACGATCGCCTGGTTCATGCCCGGCGCATGATGCTGGACAGAGATGTGGGCAGGCTGCCAGTTGTGGAAGCCGGTCGGCTGGTGGGGATAATAACTGAGAGGGACATGGCAAGGTCTCTGCGGGCCTTCCGAGACCTTAACGATACCGCAAGCAAGCAATATGCTCGCATCTACAATATACTGGTCGCTGACGTGATGACCCACGATGTTTTGTATGTGTACACAGACACTCCCCTGGAAGATGTCAAGAAGATGATCCTCACTGAAGGCAAGGGTGGCCTGCCAGTTCTCAATCGCAAGGAAGAGGTGGTGGGGATGATAACCAGGAGGTCAATCCTTGATTATCTGGTGAGGACCAGATGAATCTGGGAAGAGTAGCAGAAAAACTAGGAATTACCAAAGAGAGACTGCAAAACCTGCATGATGCTGTAGTAAAACAATCGAGCTGGCCAGAGCCCCGACTTCTGAGGTTTGAGAAAGCGACCTCGGGAATCGAGGCGGGCACAGTTGTTTTTGAAAACGGCGAGATCATCTACGGCTATCCTAAAATTCGCCGCGCTATGATGCTCGGTCCGGCTGTAGAGAAACATTTTTCAGGCGTTGTGGCAGTCGAGGAGAAGATGAACGGCCACAACGTGCGTATATCTTCTGTGGATGGCGATGTGGTGGCTCTGACACGTGGCGGATTCATCTGTCCCTATTCAACAGAGGTTGCGCAGAGACTATTGCCTGAGGAGATCTTTGAGGAGCATCCGGATCTTGTTTTATGCGGAGAGATGGTAGGCCCTGAGAACCCCTATGTCCCCAAGAGCATCTACCCCACAGACACCATAGACTTCTACCTCTTCGACCTCTCACGGAAGAACTGCAAGAGCACTCTGGGAGTGCATAAGACGCACAGGTTTGCAGAGGATCATGGGATACGGGCGACTGCACTCTTGGGGGAGTTTAATAAAGATAAGGCCCCGGAGAAGATCAAGCAAATTGTGAAAAGGCTGGGTCGTCAGGGAAGGGAAGGCGTTGTGATTAAGGACCCGGATAATTTGGCAGCTCCACTCAAGTACACCAGTTCCGAGACCAATTGCAACGACCTCTCTGTGGCCTTCCGCTACTACAATGATTATGCTCTTGACTTCTTTTTGTCCCGGGCAATCCGAGAGGGGTTTCAGTCTGTGGAGTGGAAGGAGTCCGATGATGAGAGGAGAGCGAGAGCTCTACGCCTCGGCGAGAGCATTCTTTTGCCTATGGTCGACACAATTCAGAGAAAGCAAGCTGGAGAGAATATCGCCCAGAAGGTGCAGATCAGGGTGAAGAGTCTGCAGACTGCACGGGAGTTTGAATATCACTTGAGGCGCAGCGGCATGAGGGCGATATTCGATCAGCCAGAGCCAGATGACGACGGCTATCTGGTGAGGATCACAAAGCTTGTTATGAGCACAAATGATAAAACCCAGGCACTCCTGGAAGGTGAGACTTGGTGAAGGCCGATCTTATGAGCGAGATTGCTGATATCGAGATGGAGGGCCACCTCATCGACTCACAGATGCTGACCAAAGTCCTGGATAAGGTCATGGACATGGGAGGCGAGTTCGAGATCAAGAAATTCCGGATAGGCCAAAAGAAGAACGACACCAGTTATGTGCAAATCACAGTTACTGGCGAGGACGCCGCACACCTGGACAGGATACTGCTGGAGTTGCATGCCTTAGGGGCACGTCTGGTGGAGATGGATGATGTTCGCACGGCCATTTCGCCGGGTGACATGGTTGTGCCCAGAGGGTTTTACTCTACCACCAATCATCCCACCTATGTGCGCTATCAAGGTGCATGGGTGGAGGTTGAGCACAACCACATGGATTGCCTCATAGTCCTCAAGGATGGCCGTGCCATATGCACGCCCATTGGCCACATCAAGAAAGGCGATCGCGTTGTGATAGGAACCTCAGGAGTTAAGGTCGTGCCGCCCGAACGTCCCAGGGAGAAGACGTTCTTTGGGTTCATGTCCAATGAGGTCTCCTCAGAGAGACCAAGTGGTGAGCTTGTCCGTCAGCTCGCCAGAGAGATAATCAGGACAAAAAACGCCGGCGGCAAGATCGCCGTGGTTTGCGGACCTGCAGTGGTTCACACCGGTGCAGCACCGTCCCTGGCAAAGCTCGTGCGGGACGGATACGTGGATGTGCTGCTGGCAGGAAATGCCGTAGCAGTGCATGACATCGAGCGCCAACTCTTCGGCACCAGCCTCGGCATGAACTGCGCTGGAAATGCTATTTCAGGAGGACATAGGAATCATCTTTACGCTATCAGCGAAATCATGGCCAGCGGTTCCATCAGGAATGCCATAGCAGAGGGCAAGCTCAAGGGAGGGATAATTTACGAGTGCATTAAGAGAGGCACAACCTTCGTCCTGGCAGGCTCGATTCGCGATGACGGGCCTCTCCCCGAGGTCATCACTGACACAGTGCAGGCCAAGGATGCCATGGATGCTGCGCTGCAGGGAGTGGACATGACCATAATGCTGGGAACAATGCTGCACTCCATCGCCGTGGGCAATCTTCTGCCCTCCTTCGTCAAGACCATTTGCGTCGATATCAATCCAGCGACGGTTACCAAACTCATGGACCGAGGGTCTGCTCAAGCCATAGGCCTCGTGACGGATATTGGAATCTTCTTGCCTCAGTTGGCCGAGGAGATCGACAAGCAAAAGCTAGAGATTTCCAAAACCCCCCCCTAGTGTGGATCGCAAATCTTAAATTCGCAAGGATATGAGCAACTAACAGTCTCACAAGCCGCCGTGGCTTAGCCCGGTTAAAGCGGCTGATTCGTAAGTACATCCGAAAGATCAGCAGTCCATGGGTTCGAATCCCATCGGCGGCTCTTTAATTTTGTTCTCTTTGACCTTTATAAACAGTATTTAAGTGCTTTATAAGCAACTTATAAATCTTAAATACTCACATATATATACCCCCAGTTTATAAAGGGAGTTTGGAGATATTTGCCTATGGAGTCCACAATAAATATCGAGAACGTGGTGGCATCTACCAAGCTGGCGGAGGAGTTTGACCTTCACAAGATCGAAGCCGAGCTGGAGGGCGCTGAGTATAACAAAGAGAAGTTTCCCGGCCTCGTCTACAGGGTCAAGGCCCCCAGGGCTGCTTTTCTCATCTTTACCTCAGGCAAGGTAGTATGCACCGGGGCCAAGAACGTCGAGGACGTTCGCACTGTCATCACCAACATGGCCAAGACGCTCAAGTCCATCGGCTTTGAGAATATCGATCTTGAGCCCGAAATCCACGTTCAGAATATTGTGGCTTCTGCAGACCTTAAGACCGATTTGAACTTGAATGCCATCGCTCTGGGCCTGGGACTTGAGAACATCGAGTACGAGCCTGAGCAGTTTCCCGGCTTGGTTTATAGGATCAGGCAGCCCAAGGTGGTGGTGCTAATATTCAGCTCAGGAAAGCTGGTGGTCACGGGCGGAAAATCGCCGGAGGAGTGCGAGGAGGGTGTGCGGATCGTGCGGCAGCAGCTTGAGAACATGGGACTGCTGTAATACGGTTTTCATTTTTTTGAATCCATCTAATCTGTCACAAAAATTACTTAAATTAAGAACGCCAATTAAGATCTAAGAGAGATCTGGAGGGCGTGGCGGTGTTGGACTTTGGGGAGGGGAGAGTTCAAGAGACTTTCTTGGAGAGCTTGCAAAAGAACAAATACAGCGACTTGGTCTTGTTTTGTATTTTGATTCTGACGTTCGTCGTACTGATAATTGCATCTGTCACGCTCACTTGAAGGACGATATTTATGTCCTCTTTTTCGCGAATGCCCTTCACCTCAAGTGCATCGGAAATGCTCCTCCAGCCGTTCCTCGATCTCCTCCAGCGTCAGGCTCTCTTGCTCTCCAGTCTGCATATTTCGCAATGTGAGCTTTCCCATGTCCAGCTCATTTCTGCCCAATATTATCGCGAACTGGGCGCCTGCTGATCCTGCTGCCTTGAGCTGCGCCCCAAGTCCCCTGCCCATGACATCAAGAACTACTGGCACTCTTTGGCGCAGCTTCTTTGAAATCTTCGCAGCATCGACTTTGACATCTGGCGTAAAGGCCAAGAAGACAGGAGGCTTTCGCTCATCTTTGATCTGCACGATCTCCATGATGCGATCGAAGCCGAGGCCAAAGCCCGTGGACGAGGTCTCTTTGCCTCCGAAGAGGCTGGCCAGCTCATAGGTCCCTCCGCCGCAGATCTGCCGCTGCGCACCCAATCCTTCTGCATAAATCTCGAAGACAGTGCCTGAGTAGTATTCCAGGCCGCGCACGATCTCAAAGTCAGTGGTGAAGTTGACGCCATAGGCTTCGAGGAGCTCCACGGTCTCGCGAAACTCATCCATCTTAAGCTCTGCGCTCACAAAACGACCAGTGCGTGCGGAGGCCCTGCCAGCCGTCTCAGAAGATCTAGCCAAGGATCCCGCAGTCGACGCTGATTCCGGTGTTCTGACTGCGCCCAGATCTCGTGCGATCTCCAAGGCTTTATCCAGGGCATCTTTGCCTTTCAGATCGATCAACTCCAGCAGACCGAGATGGTTTGCACCTATATCATCCAGGAACTCCGCCAAAGCCTCGCGCTCTTTTTTGTCGATCATCCTCATGACCGCAGGCCTGTTCTCTGCGCCGATCTTGTCCATCAGGGATCTGATCAGCCCAAGGTATCCGACGTGGATCTCGCCCACCACGTTAACGCTGCGCAGCGTCTGGTCTGCCAGCGCGATGACCTCAGCCTCAGAATCAGGCCTGGATCCGCCGATCAGCTCTGCGCCAAGCTGCCAGAACTCCCGGAAGCGCCCCTTCTGGGGCCGCTCATAACGGAAGCAATTGCCAAAGTAGTAGAGCCTCTGGGGCCGCGGAGCATTCTGCAGCTCGGATACGTACATGCGCATCACAGGCGCTGTCAGCTCTGGCCGCAGGGCAAGATCACGGCCACCCTTGTCCTTGAAGCTATAGATCTCGTCTATCACCGACTGGCCCGACTTTATGGTGAAGAGCTCCAGTAGCTCAAAGGTGGGCGTGGCTATCTCCTGATATCCCCAGCGCCCTAAAACACTCTCCATAGCCTCCCTGGCTATGCTTCTCCGCCAGGCTTCTGCAGGAAGAAAGTCCCTGGTGCCTCTTGGTCTCTGTATGGTCATATCGCAAAGGGTTTCGCGCAAAATGCCCATATAGTTTGTGATGAGAAAATAGTTCGCGATGAGATAAGACAGCCCTGTCGCAAAGCCCAAGCTAGAGGCAAGGCACCGTCGATTCACTTAAGTTTTTCCTCTACCTCTGATGAGCAGACGATGATCTGCACAGGCTTTATTATTATATTCGAAGTGGCCACCGCACTGCCACCTTCAACGGTATTTATAGCGCTGACAGTTATGCCGTGAACATCGATATTCATGCTGTTCCCCAAGCGTTGCGAAGGCCTTTGCGTTCCTTTCGCTTGAGAGCGGCTGTCATTCATGCAAGAATTCAATTTATCGTCAACAATTTTTTCAATATCTTCGCCTTCGTCAGCTATCGACCACTCTTTTTCCGAGTACTCCTCGCCTGTAACCCTGACGTCCAGAAAATTCGCCAGGCCTTGCGCCTCAGGGTCCCCATTTTGGAGTTCATCGTAAAATATATCCCTTTGTCGAAGGGCATTCATGGCCTTCAGGCCTTGAACTTGGTGATCTGAATAGGATTGGTTCAAGCGAATCTTCTCCTCCACTGGTGCTATATGAAGGATAAAATCAGTGCTATGAGTCAATGAGACCTGTGGCCTTCGCGAAGCCCAGGGAAAGATATGGGTGTTATTATTGGGAAGCTTGAGCTGCCCTACACCAGATTCAAACTGAGGATGAATTAAATTTAATCGTTGTTCTGTCGCTGATGCTCCTAGCATCAAGCAGAGACAAACAATAGTGGCCCCCACCAGCAATGCGCCGGTGGGTCCCATTATTCTGTTCATATAGCACTCATCAGGTCCTGGGACCTGAAATTACTGCTGGTTGGTGGCGATCTCTACGTTGTTTTGAGCCAGAGTAGACGCAGCGTTCCTCGCGAAGGGGAAAGCACCCTGAATGCCGACTCCGATGGCAGTGGCACTTCTGCTCCCTACCTCGATCTGCTCCACGTTGTACTTGGGACTGCAGGATGCACATGTGGCACTGTCACCTGTATCCTGATTTTTCTTGATCTTCAGGTTGTTTTGCGCAGTTACAGCAGCCGAATTAGTGCCAAATGGTCCTGCAAATTGTCCGCCTACACCTATTGCCAGGGCGTTATCGTTTCCTACTTTAACTGAGTCGTAGTTCGTATTAGACGCTGCAGGGAACTTGAATGCGCTGCCTTGGGTCTCAAAAATTCCCTCGCCCAGAACATCCACACCGCCATTTCCAACTATTGCGCTTTGGGCCATCACTGGGGCCGCAAGAGCTGCCACAGCCATAGCCAGCACAAAGAATATTGCTACTCTTTTGATAGTCTCACCCCATAAATCTTTTTAGATTAGACTTAACTAACACTCAATTATATATATACGTTTTGGTGCCTTTTTTAAAGGAATAATAGAATTATAGAAATATTTGTACTAATTAATTTTCCATAAGATATGTGCGGTGTGATATGCGATCCATATAATACAACCCTAAATAGCAAGCTTCGCATAGCAGTATGATTTCCCTGCTAAATGCAAAAGCCCTGAAAATGCAAAAGTCCTGGAAAAAGAGACGAATGAGGTTTACTGTCTTTGCTAGAAATATGGGCCCATGGCGGGCATTATTTTAACTTTTCAGATACCTCGGGAAGGGGGGAGTAAATTATAGTTTGGACCGGGCTTATGATTATATTGGATGTGGCTGCTGCATTGCCATCTTCAACTGTATTCATGGCGCTAACCAATATATTGCTTACATAGACATTAAGGTAGTTTCCAACAAAACCGGACCTGCAACTTCTGGATTGTCCATTCGTAAGATCGCTACCATCAATCAAACCACCATCCACCCATATGTCCAAAGCGTTGCCAACTGGTTGGCGCTCCAGACCATACGTCTGAGAATCGTCCCAATAAATATCCCGTTGTTTTAAGTCGTTTATTACAGATAGGTCTTCCAATTTTGCCCGTGAATGAGAGCCATTTATGAGAATCGCCTTGTCGAGAAGCTCGAGCTGCCCTGTCACAGGTCTTTGCCCGTGATAAACGAGATCAGATTGAAATTCTTTAACCTTATTGAGCGGCTCGGACAGATCAGGATGATGCTCTGCCAAGGCCAAGATAGATGAAAAGCAAATAAAGAAAAAAACCACCAGCAGCATGCCAGTGGATTTTAGCTGGGCATTCATACAGGACCGTCTTTTAGGTCAGATATCAGGACTTACTGCTGATTGTCCACGATCTTCACATTGTTGGTAGCTTGGGCAAATCCGAATGCAAGAGATTCTCTGTTGCCAACCTTGATCTGCGCGATGTTGAGCTTAAGACAGCTATCCTGGCAGATAGGGTTGCCGTCAGCATCGGTAGCCACACATGGGTCACAGGCGCCTGAGTCCTGGTTCTTCTTGATCTCCAGATTGTTCTGAGCATTGGCAGGACCATTGTTAAATCCAAACGGGAAGCTTTTGCCCATTCCAAAGGCTGTAGCCTTATCGTTTCCCACCTGCACTGAGCCATAGCTGGTATCTTGGAAAACCGGGAAGGTAAATGCGCTCCCATCAGTCTCAAAGATGCCATCGCCCAAAATATCTACCTTGTCTCCACCCATTGCCATCTGGGCCATAACTGGAACAGAGAGAAACGCCATGGCCAGAACCACAAATGCTCCTATTTTTTTGATAGTATCACCCCATACATTCTTTAATATAGTCTACTGTTGGTATTAATAATACTTATATTTTTTGGTAGGTTATACTCGAGTTTTTCCTCGTGATTGTCCCATAAAATCATCGATATCCTACGATGATGTATTGAAGGGGTGCTAAAGAAAATTTCTCCTTTGCGTCTTTGCATCTCTGTGATGATCTCAGAGCATTACGAATTCACCGCATAGGAGCAGAGATATAGAGAAGTTGCAGTCATTGTCCACCCATACAAAAACAGCGAAAATTCATTAAAAGACTTATGGAGACAATTAAAAGTCATAAATAATATAATAAAATGAAATAGTAAAATGAGGATTGTATAGTTAAAAGATCAATTTGCGTACCTTCATTGTAGAGAGATCGACTATGGGCACCACGGCTGGCTGTGGCTGAATGTTCATCTTCTTTTGAAAATCGGTTTGAGACTGCCAAGTGCCACTATTTATAACGGCAACCCCCTTGTACCTGGTGATCCCAACAGTATGCACGTGCCCACAATGCAATATGGCGGGAGGCCGGGATATAACGTAATGGTCCTCATGCTCAGGTGCAATGGACACGCGACTTCCATAGACGGGAGAAAGATGTCGCCTCTTCAGCATCTCTACCATGGCCTTCTCAGGCGCCGCATATGAGATACCAGGCAGTCGGAGCACCAGATCATCTATGCTCCTGCCATGGTAGATCAGAACCGATACGCCACCTAATGTCACCCATGCAGGATTTCCCACAAATAACCCGCCCTCCCGGAAGTACTTTCGCACGGTCTCCGGCAGAGCTGGCTGGGGCTCGGCCTGACGCACAATATCGTGATTTCCCGGGGAAATGATAACAGAGACATCACTTCTTATAGCGTTGATGCGCTCCGCCGCAGCTTCATACTGAGCATAGATGTCCTTGATCGCCAGGTCTCCCTCCTGGCCGGGATAGACGCCGATGCCGTCCACAAGATCCCCTGCAATCACCACGTACTTTACTTGGGACGCAAGGCCAGATGGATCTTCGACCTGTCCATTGAGCCATTGAATAAATCTCTGCCAGGCATCGTCCATGAAGTATTTGCTCCCAACATGAAGGTCGGACAGCAAGAGTGCACAGCCACCACCTACCTCCAGCGGAGCTGTCTGATTGGGTATATCTGGCCACAGCAAAGACTTGACGAAGATCCTTCCATTGCCGTCCGACGTGCCAGTGACGCCAAGGACTTCATCCGGCAGTATGTTGCCAGACTGCTCATAGATTTGTGCATCTTTTTGAACGAATGCGACTATTAAGCCCGTAGGATCCTCCAGCTCTATGACTCGATTGCCCTTGGCCGTGGTATGAACATCCATGACCATGCCGATCAATGAGACCTCTCTGCCAGCAGTGCTTTTGCCCAGTGATTCTATAGGCCGAGCGTTCAGGCGACGGGAGAGTATCTCTCTGATCTTGGTATATCTATCGCGAAAGTAGCGAACGAAGTCGTCATAATCGCCTACACATGTGGACCTTCCGGTTATGTCGCATTTCAATTCAGCCGCTGCAGCCTGCGAGGAGGGAATACAAGGCAAGGCAGAAGATTTCTCAAGCAAAGCTCCTGGCGCATCTGTTGAGGTTAGGAGGCTGGAGACTTGAAATGCGCGAATCACTGCTACCGATCGATCCATTCGGCCGATGATGCTGCGGATCAGGTCGTCCTTTGAGCCCGGATAACTGCAAATGAACTCAAGGGCCTCTGGCTCAAGCTGGTATCCCTGCTCCGCGAACCTCATAACGATACCTCGACGGTTATCCAAAGCCCCGCGGATGCTAGAACGCGAGATCTCCATCATCGGAAAAAGTATAAGGACGTACCAACTGATAAATGTGGCTGATGAAGATCGGAGAATGGTTCGACAGCTTGCCCCTTCCTGGTTTTGTCAAGGATATCATTTTCGTGGTGGTGGTTGTGGGGGGCATCTCTCTTCTGTCTCAACTCGCCCTGGGACTTTGGACGCCCATGGTAGCAGTGGAGTCGGGAAGCATGGTGCCAAACCTAAACATAGGAGACATCATATTGGTGCAGGGAGCAGCGCGCACTGAAATTATACCATGGGATGTGGCGGAGAAGAAGAACTACAGCGCATTCAATAGACCTGGAGATGTCATTTTATACAGGCCTTACGGAAAGGCGAGCCCGAACCTACTGGATCAGCTGATGATGCTGGTAGGCTTGTCGCCTGGGCAGGATAAGGCCACGCCCATAATCCATCGCGCACTGAGATATGTTAATGCGGGTGAGCCCATGTGGAATGGCGGTCCTGTAGCTCCTTTTTCTGGGTACATAACCAAAGGTGACCATAACGAGGTGATAGACCAGATGGCAGGCC
>JAAZNX010000201.1 GCA_012798025.1 Methanothrix sp.
AGAGCTGATTGATCGCCATTATCTCCTCGTAAAATGTCACAGCTGTGGAGGTATCGCCAAGTCCTACAGTAAATTTGGGGTGCCTGGTCAGCAAGGATGGAACCAGGCTCACCACCACGCCACCTGACTTTATGAAAGCTCCCCTTCCATAGGCTGTAGCCCCCTCCTGACAGAACTCGTCTCTTGCCACAAGCCCGCAAGCATTTACTTCCTTTGGTGGTGGGGACATTACAGATCCAGTGGAGGCCACAGATGCAGCAGCATCCGCACCGCTGGTCAGAGCTTTTATTTCAGCCTCAGGCTCAATTGGTCCCTTCATGGCGCTCAGGATATAATCTCTAGTATGAATTCCTATTCTGCGAACTCCTAGGTTGGCCCTGAGTCGGAGCGCAGCCTCCATGGTCCCGCGCCAGCCAGGCCTTATTCTCTCTATCATGGCCAGCTCATCCTCATTCAAACCGATGCTGTCTGCACGCAGGCGTGGCATGAGATACTTCATCATCCTCGGGTCTTGAAAGCTGCCCATTTCAGCATGGATGTAGATCTTCGGGTTTTTCTTTTTCCAGGATTCTATTTGCAATAATTTTTGCTCATAAATTTCTCTGTAACTGGATGGGGGCACCAGATGAAATCCAGAGATCAGCGCACCATCAAAATCAAGGATATTCTCCAGGCAATAATCATCGAAGTCCTTTTTCGAATAAAGCCTCGAATTCAGTGGATCGAACGAGGCTATCAGGCGGTTATCCTTCTTTGCAGTTATCTTACCCAGGAGTGATGGAAGGCTCTCTCCTTCCTTGAATTGAAAGACGAAGTGCATCATTTCCATCTCTCCTGCTGCTTGGAGCGGGCTTATGAGCCCCTTGCCTACTGGGATCCTGACGCCAGGATGCAGCATTTTAGCCATCCTGCGGCTGAGTGCAGGCGCATTCAGAACGGGCTTCGCTCCGAGGGTTGCCAGAACGTTCGCCATAATTCCCGCATTGCCGCCAAGGCGGAAATTCCATTGAAATAGCGCCTCAATTTTCTTCTTGACCTCTTCTCGCTCGATCAGTAGCTCGGCTCCAGAGCCCTCTCGCATGCACAGCAAAATAGCAGAGAAGAGATCATCTAGGCTCCTTATCATGCCGACGCTCTTAGCCCTTGCTCCTCCTGTCGCCTCTTCGCCCTTGATATCGTAAACTGCATCGAGGTTGATGGGATAGGCACAGATGATCAGCGATGATTCTGAATGCATTCAAACCAATTCACAAAGCTGGTTATTGATCATTTCCAGATCCACTCGTGCCCCTGATTATCTTTGCCAGTAACCTCTTGCCTTCATCCGACCGGAATTGTGGCAGATCCCAGTCCGAAGTCACTTGACTGCCTTTTCTGTAGACCATTACACCACGCCTCTCCCAGGCAGGAGTCTTGGCAAGGTTGACGCCCTTTTGATAGACCAGCTCGTGAATCTCCTGCTCTCTCATACCTCTAAGCTGATTCATGGCCTCGGCATGTGTAAGCCCTTCTTCGACGAGCGTGTAAAAGCCATAAGAAAAGACATGGTTTCTCCATGCCTCATCCTGCCGCTCAGCTAGGTACACATCGATCTCAGCCTCGCAGATTGGGATCGTCCTGCAGTCCATGCACACCAGCCGACCCAGGCTCAGAGATAGAGCTGCTGAGAGAAAGCCTGCAATTGTAGAGTCTATCTTTTCTACCCTGCCTGAGAAGGGGGCCTCTGTGAAGAGAAGGCTGATCTCATCAGAGAACGTAAATGCAAGGGCTGGCGAAAGGCCCGAATCCCTGATAAAGCAAGCAGATGCCTCTGCTAAAGAGCTGGCAAAACTGGGATCATACGGCTTTTTACAATTCTCCAAAATTTTTTTGAACCCTCGGCCGTCAGCTCTCACTATCAGCGGTACGCGAGCCTTCAGGCCAGAATAAATCTCCCAGCTAGCCGTCCTTGTGTTCCTTTGCATTCCTGGTCAGGTGTCTTATGATGACTATGTCGCCAACAGCAATAACCCAGCGGTATGGTATGACAACCCCCTTGCTCTTTATGTCGAAGATCTCCTTATTAACGTCCCCCAGTGCCAGGCCGCTTACTGTGCATTTCTCAGGATCAAGGACGGCATCGTCCACCCTTCCCACAAAGACGCCTTTCTGAGTGTAGACATCTTGGTCCAGGAGCGATGTGATCTCTGCATTCATTTTAAATCCCATAATAAAATTTGGGTTTTAGATATTAACTTTGCGATGGCTGCAAAAAATGCTCTGTGTCAGCCAAGAATTGTTGCATTCATAGTATATCGACATCCGGTAAACATTCATAGCTTATAAATATGTAATCGATGCTGCACCAATCATAAAAGGAGGTGTGTGTGATGTTGGTGGTTGGCGTCTCCGGTAGCCCCAGAAAGGCCGGAAATACCGAATTTTTGCTGAACGAGGCACTAGCTGTGGCCAGAGAAAGGGGCTTTGAGACGGAATATATACACTGCTCAGAGCTAAAGATCGACTTTTGCACTGACTGTGGAGATTGCAGCAAAGGCAAGCCGTGTCCAAAAGAGGATGATGTAGCGCGGGTTTTAGCAGCCCTGGAGAAGTCGGACGGCATCATTGTAGCCTCGCCAGTATACTTCGGATCCATCACAGCCCAGCTCAAGGCCATATTCGATAGAACCATACAGCTGCGTCGGCAAAACTTCAAGCTGAAGAACAAGGTCGGTTGTGCCATCACCGTGGGCGGGTCCAGGAATGGCGGTCAGGAGAAGGCCTTGGAGACTGTGCATGCCTGGATGCACATCCACGGCATGGTCGTAGTAGGAGACGACTCCCACTTCGGAGGCATCGCAGTCCGGCCTGCAGCAGAGGACCGAATCGGCAGAAAGACGGTCGTCTCCAGTGCGAACAAGCTCTGCGACCTGCTGGAAAAGATGGAGATGATGGGGGGCTGCTGGAAGGGAGAATGAAATTCTTCTTTTGCATGAGAGGAACAGATCAAAATGGATGTGCCTGGCAAGAATCGTAGACAGAGATATCTCAAAGATAGGGGCCTCATTGCACTAATAACAATCCTCAGCGCCTTTGTGCCACTGTCCACAGATATGTATCTCCCGGCGCTACCAGGAATGGCGAAGTATTTCAGCGTCTCAGCCGATCTGGTTAACCTAACTTTAATATTATTTTTCGTATTTTTCAGTGCGGGAACGCTTCTTTGGGGTCCGCTCAGCGATAAGTACGGCCGCAGACCCATATTGTTGATAGGGCTTACTCTATATTCTGCAGCAAGCCTGGCGTGCGCAAGTTCCTGGGATATCCACCACCTAATAGCATTTCGAGTTATGCAGGCCATTGGAGGCAGCGGCGCCTTTGCAGTGGCGACCGCCATGATCAAGGATGTCTACGACTTCAAGAACAGGGAACCAATTCTGGCAATGGTTCAATCAATGGTTCTGATATCTCCAGCAGCGGCACCGGTCTTGGGGGCTCTCCTTCTGAAGTTCGTCTCCTGGCGAGGTGTGTTCTGGACGTTAGCTGGCATAGGCCTGCTGGCTTTAGTCGGGAGCATAGCTATGGAAGAGACAATTGATAAACGCTACAGCGGAACGTTGCTTCAGTCCATGAAGAGGCTTGGCACTGTGATCAAGAATCCAGGCTTTTCATCTCTGCTCCTGGTGTTTTCTTTGCTAAGTGTATCGACGATGGCATTTATAGCATCATCTTCTTACATTTATATAAATGGTTTCGGTCTGAGCGAGCAGGTTTACAGCTACTACTTTGCCCTTAATGCGCTCGGCATGATCGGTGGACCGATGCTGTATATGCGCCTGTCCAGGCGAATTTCTCGCAGATCTATAATCATAACCTGCTTTGCTGCAATCTCTGCGAGCGGATTATTGCTGTCAGGGTTAGGCCATCGCCAACCCTGGATGTTCGCGACTTTGCTTCTGCCGGCCACGATCAGTGCCAGTTGTGTGCGCACCCCAGGCGCAAATCTGATGCTGGAGCAGCAGACAGAGGATACGGGCTCGGCATCGGCGCTGATGAGCTGCTTTGGCATCTTCATGGGGAGCATCGGTATGACCATAATCTCGCTTGACTGGAGCAATATAATTTTGGTCCTTGGTAGCATAAACATCCTGGTGGGTCTAACATGCGAAGCCCTTTGGCTGCTGGTATCCAAAAAGCCGTATGTAAAACAGGTTCCAGATGGGATTGTCAAGCCTTCTGGAGATGCTCTGAATTGACTACGACAGATTCAGAAGCATTATATCCTTCCCGGTAGTGACTAGGAAAGCATGTTTAAGAAGAAGCATGTGCTCTCCATGCGAGAGTTCTCCAGGGAGGAGATCGATTCGGTCCTCGATCTGGCCTCCTTCTTGGAACCCTATGCCCGGGGCAGAAGAAGTGATATGCTCGCGGGCAAAATTCTGGCTCTGCTTTTCTTCGAACCTTCCACGAGAACGCGCATGTCGTTTGAAACTGCCATGAAGCGCCTTGGCGGAGCTGTCATAAACCTGGGTCCGGCCGAGGGCAGCTCTATCTCCAAGGGCGAGTCCCTGGCAGACACCGTGCGCGTCATAGGCGGCTATGCTGATGCTCTTGTCATCCGCCACCCAAAAGAGGGCTCGGCCCGGCTGGCTTCCCAGTTCTCTCCCGTGCCTGTGCTCAACGCAGGCGACGGAGCCGGACATCATCCCACGCAAACCCTTCTTGATCTTTACACCATTAAAAAAGAGCAGGGCCACATCGATAACCTCTCTGTAGCCCTGGTCGGCGACCTCAAATACGGCCGCACAGTTCATTCCCTGGCTTATGCGCTCTCGCTTTACGGTGCCGACATAACGCTGGTCTCGCCACCATCTTTGCGCATGCCTGAGGCTATTCGCTCCGATCTCTTCAGCAAGGGCACAAGCGTTCGCGAGACGGACGACCTCTCTGTGATAGTGAACAACGTGGATGTCCTATACATGACCCGGATTCAAAGGGAGCGCTTCCCAGATCCCCAGGAATACAACAAAGTTGCTCGATGCTATCGGCTGACGCCAGAATCGCTGGTCGAGGCCAGAAAGAACCTGATTATCATGCATCCGTTGCCGCGCGTGGATGAGATCTCCCCTGCTGTGGACGGCACGCCTCATGCTCGCTACTTCCAGCAATCCTTCTACGGCGTCACCGTGCGCATGGCCCTGCTAAAGATGCTGATAGGCGGAGGTGCTTGATATGGCTGACAGGAGGTCGAGCGTCGAGCAGAAGGACGGTCCACGAGAGCTGCGCGTAAAACCCATCAAGAACGGCACTGTAATAGACCATATCGCAGGAGGGCAGGCTCTTAATGTGCTCAAGATACTGGGCATCTCCGGCACCACAGATGCTACCGTGTCGGTGGTCATGAATGTGGAGAGCAGAAAGCTTGGCAAAAAGGACATAGTCAAGGTCGAGGACCGCGAGCTCTTGGAGGATGAAGTAAATAAGATCGCTCTGATCGCACCAGCGGCGTCCATCAACATCATCCGAGACTACAAGGTCGTCGAGAAGCACACCGTGGATCTTCCTGATGAGATTGTGGGCGTTGTGCGCTGTCAGAACCCCAATTGCATATCCAATACATCCGAGCCGATCAAATCCAGGATGCTGGTCAAGGCCAAAAACCCCGTTTTGCTGAGGTGCATCTTCTGCGAGCAGCCACTTACCGATAGAATAGCAGAATACTTAATCTAGGAGATAATTTGATTCCTCGCCATAGGTTAGGATGGATTTCAAGATGACTGTGAAAAATGGAGATTTCATCAGAATTGATTACATCGAGAGCGTTGACGGGCAGGTAATCGCAGCCACTGATAAGGAAGTGGCAACATCTAAGGGAATCTTCAACGAGGATACGACGTACGGTCCCCAACTCATAGTAGTTGGTGCAGGCCAGATTGTAAAGGGATTTGAAGAAGACCTGATCGACAAAGAGATTGGATACTCGGGAAAGATAGAGATACCTCCTGAGAAGGCCTTCGGAACTCATGATCCAAAGAAGACTGAGATAGTGCCAATCAATAAATTCAAGGATGAGAAGCCGGTACCAGGAATGCGCGTAGGAGTTAATGACAAGGTTGGCACTGTCACCAGGGTGATTGGTAGAAAGGCTGTCATCGACTTAAACCACCCTCTTGCGGGCAAGACCATAGTCTACGAATACAAGATTCTAGAGCGCATCGAGGACCGGCTGGAGAAGCTCAAGGCGATGATAAAGGCATTTGCCCGCATGGAGCTTGAGGCGGAGATCACGGATGACGTGGCTCGTGTGACAGTGCCCTGGGAGCTGAGCTACTACAGGGATTGGCTAATGATTCGACGCGGATTGGCCGACATGATATTGCAGCACTTGGGCTTGAAAGAGGTCCACTATGTAGAGAAGCACACTGGCGAGAAGTTCAAGGCCGAACTCGTCTCTCCACCTGCGAAGGAGGCTGGAGCAGAGGAGGCCAAGCCCCCGGAGGATGCAAAATCTGCCTCTACCCTTGCCTGAAGAGGATGTTGATGCTTTTGCAGTTGGGAGGGCAATTGGGCAGATGATAGGCTAAGCGAAAAAGGCGATAAATATGCACCATTTGAAGAGAAAGACAATTCCATTTACATCCATCGTTGGGCAGGACGATATGAAGTTCGCCCTGATCCTCAACGCCATCAACCCACGCATAGGCGGTGTGCTCATAAGGGGCGATAAGGGTACTGCTAAGTCAACCGCCGTAAGGGCCTTGGCAGACCTGCTGGAAAGCATTCGGGTTGTGGAAGACTGCCCCTTCAACTGCAATCCAGAAAATCCAGAGGATATGTGTGACCTGTGCTTTGAAAGGAGTCAGAGCGGCCAGTTAAAGGGGATCGAACGAAAAACACCTGTGATCGACCTGCCGCTGGGAGCCACAGAAGATCGAGTGGTTGGCTCCCTAAACGTCGAGCGGGCCATCAAGGAGGGAATCAAGGCGCTGGAGCCTGGCATTCTTGCTGCAGCCAATCGCGGCATCCTTTACATCGATGAGGTCAATTTGCTGGATGATCATGTGGCAGACGTCCTCCTTGATTCGGCTGCCATGGGAGTCAACATTGTGGAGCGCGAGGGCGTATCTGTGGCTCATCCCTCCAGGTTCATCTTGGTGGGGACGATGAATCCTGAAGAGGGAGAGATCAGACCTCAGCTTTTAGACCGGTTCGGACTGCAGGTTACTGTGGTGGGCATCGACGATGTTGAAAAAAGAATGCAAATCGTCAAGATGGCAGAAGCTTTTGACGCTGATCCAGACGGATTTGCAAAGAGGTGCATGGAGGACCAGTCCAAGCTGAAAGAGAGAATATCTCAGGCCCGCAAGCTCCTTTCGCAAGTTAATATGAGCGACGATCTATTGCGCAAAGTTGCCTCTACATGCATAGATCTCGGGGTCAAGACGCACAGAGCAGAGATCGTGATCTGCAGGACAGCCAAGACAATCGCCGCCTTTGACGGTAGAGTGGAAGTAAATTCAGATGATGTGAAGAAGGCCATGGAGCTGGCGCTGGCGCACAGGATGAGAAGCAGGCCGTTTGAGCCGCCGACCTTAAACAAGGAGAAGCTGGAAAAGTCGATGCAACAGCACCAGCAGGAACACCAACACCAGCGTCATAATTCAGAGCAGCCGAAAAAACAAGAGCAGCAGCCCGACGAGCAAAATGACGCAAACCAAACTCAGGCTGCTAAGCCACAGGAACAGGTCTTCGAGATAGGCATGCCAATCGATGTGCGAGCTATAAACATGCCTCGCAGGAGGGACCGAATTGCGCGCCGCAGGGCCAGGGGCAGAAGGATGAACACGCTCGCCTTGAGAAACCGAGGCAGATATCTGCGCCAGAGGATGCCTCAAGAAGGAAAAGACATCGCACTAGACGCTACCATCCGGGCGGCTGCCCCCTACCAGAAGGCCAGATTTGGACCAAATGCCGTTAAAATCAAGAGCGAGGATATTCGTGAGAAGGAGCGGGTTGGAAAGACCTCAGCCGTAGTGCTCTTCGTTGTAGACGCCAGCGGCTCCATGGGTGCCATGCAGAGGATGGAGAGCGCTAAAGGCGCGGTACTCTCTTTGCTCATGGACTCCTACCAGAAGAGAGACAAAATTGGAATGGTGGCCTTCAAGGGCAATGAGGCTGAGCTCATCCTGCCGCCCTGCTCCAGCGTGGATCTGGCGTTGAGCCGCTTGAGGGAGCTTCCCACTGGCGGAAAGACGCCTCTTTCTGCCGGGCTTTCCCGTGGACTGCAGCTCTTGCAAGGAGAGCTAAGAAAGGATGCAGAGACAAAGCCCATGATGATCCTGATATCGGATGGCAGAGCTAATGTCGGGATGGGTGGAAAGATCAGGGACGAGCTCATGGAGATCTCGGAGAAGAGCAAGCAGCTTGGAGTGCACACGATAGTCATCGATACCGAAGTGGTGGAGAGCTCCTTCATGGACATGAGGCTTGGCTACTGCCGAGAGATCGCAGAAACTGCAGGAGGCAGGTATTATCCTATATCCGGTCTGAACCCTGAAGCTCTATACAGCATTGTAGATAAAGAGCAGAAGCTGATGTTTAAAACCAATACATGAAGGCTTCATGAGCGCGATGATAGAAATATCCGGGCTTCGCAAGAGTTATTCTGGCAAGATGGTTGTGGATGGCCTGGATCTGTCTGTTGACCGGGGGGAGCTCTTTGGTTTTTTAGGGCCCAATGGAGCGGGCAAGACAACCACCATTCGCATCCTTACAACCCTTACCAAGCCTACCTCAGGGCAGGTGCTCATAAACGGCATAGACGTGACCCGAGATCCTGCAAGCGTGAAATCGGAGTTTGGCATAGTTCAGCAGCATCTCAGTTTGAATAGGGACCTGACCATTGCAGAGAACCTTGAGCTGCATGCCAGGATGCACCATCTCTCTGGGAGGGAAAGGAAAGAGCGGATAGAAGAGCTTTTGGATTATGTAGAGCTGTCAGATCATGCCGACTATCTCATCGATGATGTATCCGGCGGCATGAAGAGAAGGGCTATGATCGCACGGGCCCTGATCCACAGGCCAAAGCTTCTATTCCTGGACGAGCCGACTGTCGGCCTGGACGCTCAAACGCGCCGGAGGGTTTGGGACCTAATTCGCAAGATGAACTCGGACGGCACAACAGTTTTTCTGACCACTCACTACATCGAGGAGGCTGAAGCCTTATGTCAGAGAGTAGGCGTGCTCCATCACGGCAGCATCATCGCCATAGGATCGCCATTGAATTTGCGCATGAAGCTGGGCATGATCACAGTGGAGATCACTTTGAACGGAAACAGCACGCAGTACCGTTACTTCCCTGACAGAGCTCAGGCCGCACAGTTCCTCCAGACGTTGACGACGACTGAGAGGGTGATCATGCGAGAATCGAACCTGGAAGACGTTTTCGTAGAGCTGACCGGTCAGAAGGTCCTGGGAGATTAGAATGATGGATGCCTACAGCATACTTTGGGCTGACCTCATGGCCCTGAAGCGTCGCTGGCCCAGATACATCCTCACCACACTGGTCAGCCCGATTCTTTATTTGGTGGCCTTTGGATGGGGCCTGGGTCGGGGGATCAACCTCAATGGAGCCAGCTACCTGGAGTTTGTAATTCCGGGCATCATAGCCCTCACTGCAATGACCACCAGCTTTAACGGAGCAGGCACGAGGCTGAACGTGGACAGGCTTTACTTCAAGAGCTTCGATGAATGCCTCATGGCTCCAATCGGGCTGACCTCTCTTCTCATTGGAAAGGCGCTGATCGGCGTGGTCAGAGGCCTGGTTAGCTCTGTAGCGTTCCTGATCGTCGCGCTAATAATCGCACCTCAGATCCACATCGGTCCGCAATTTCTGTTGGGCCTGCTCCTTACATGCCTGACATTCGCATTCCTGGGAGTGCTAGCTGCATTGCTGGCCAGATCGCACGAGGACATGGCCACCTTCGGGAGCCTGATCCTGATGCCCATGACCTTCCTGGGAGGGACTTTCTTCTCTTTGAACCAGGTGCCCGCAGGGTTGAAGTTAGCACTCTATGCCCTGCCGCTCACCCACGCCAGCGTATTCCTCAGAGCTGCAGCTCTGAACCAGTCGCTGCCATGGAACTCCTTCCTTGTGCTCCTGGCGTTCTTTGTGGCATTCCTGGCAGGGGGCATGATTGCTCTGAAGAGAATCAGCATTTAGGACGAAATCAGGACTAAACCCCGCGCCAATTCATTGGCGGGAGCAGTCACGCATAGTGTTTCAGTATCTGGTATATTGCATAGACTATCACTACGAAGAGCATGAGCCGAACAAGCCACCAGAAGGTGTTCCAGAGGACGAGGGCCACCAAGATGGCCAGAAGTATCAGCACTAGATTCTTTTCGCGGCTCAGGGCAGGTTGTCGCAATCCGTATTTTCGCCATTGCATGTGCAGCCATAAGCTTCAGACGGTATTAATGTTTTTTCCTGTGGGCTTTTGGTCGCACAGAACCAAAAGCATTATACATCCACATTACTCTTGTGGCGTGGTGACTTTCCTTTGGATAAGTTTGAGCTGGTGACGAGGAATACAGAAGAGATTGTGACTGTAGATGAACTCAAGGGTCTCTTGGAGCAAAAGCTGCGGCCGCGCGCATATGTAGGCTACGAGACGAGCGGCAAGGTACATCTGGGTCACATGCTGACAGCCAACAAACTGCTCGACCTGCAGAAGGCGGGCTTTGACGTTGTTGTGCTGCTGGCAGACCTGCATGCCTTCTTGAACGAGAAGGGCTCCTTGGAAGAGGTGCGCAGGATTGCAGACTACAACAGGGACTGTTTCATGGCCTTGGGCCTCGATCCGGAGAGAACACAGTTCGTTTACGGAACCGACTACCAGCTCAAGCCAGACTACATGCTCAAGATCCTACAGATGGCCCGAAACACTACCCTCAACCGCGCTCGAAGGAGCATGGATGAGGTCTCGCGCAATGCAAAGAACCCAATGGTCTCGCAGATGATCTACCCGCTGATGCAGGCTATCGATATCGCCGACCTAAAGATCGATCTGGCGGTGGGCGGCATAGATCAGCGCAAGATTCACATGCTGGCTCGCGAGGAGCTGCCGCGTCTGGGACTGCCAGCTCCTGTGTGCATGCACACGCCTCTCATCCCCGGCCTGAATGGTGAGAAGATGTCTTCTTCTAAGGGCAATAACATCGCAGTGGACGAGAGCGCTGAGGATATCGAAAAAAAGATAAAGAGCGCGTTTTGCCCTGCCAAGGTCGTGGAGAACAATCCGGTGCTGGCGATATGCAAGTACCATATCTTCCCGAGAATTGAGGCAGGCATGACAGTGAAGCGTCCCGCGAAGTTCGGCGGGGATGTACACTATGAGCGCTATGAGGCCTTGGAGGCCGATTTCGTATCAGGGGCGATGCACCCGATGGATCTCAAGAAGACATGTGCTGAGTACCTGATCGAGATACTTGAGCCTGTGAGAAAGAAGATAATGGGGTGAATCACTTTATCTTTGATTCCACCATCTCTTCCCTGAGTCTGCAAAGGTTCTCAGCACCTCGGACATAGAACCAATAGTGAACAATTATCAATAGACCCCATCCCACAGGCGAATAATACACGGCCCAAGACGGATCGATCTTTATTGAACCCATCATATTCAATGCTAGCCAAACGATATTCACCACCAGATAAATGGCTATATGAAGCTGAAATAGCTTCATTTGGTCCGAGACGGTTGCCTCTCTGAAAAGCCTCTTGTATTCATCCAGTGTTCCGGCCATTATTTTTCACCTACCAATACTATTTAGAACCTTAACAAGATTTATAGTTTCTGTACGTCCAAAGCACGAGCGCCAGGATCATATAAATAGAGCATGATTTGGCTCTGATAGAAAGTTCAGTCTCAATTGAGATGTCGAGGATGTGGCTATGACAAAATCGATACTTATTCTTGTCTTTTTCGCATTCATCGTGGCCGTGGCGAGCTTGGCTGCCACAGCGTATGCTGGATGTTCTGCATGTCAAGGAGAGCAGAATTGGAGTGCAAGTGCGATCAGCTTTCTGGAAGGAAAGACCGTGGACGAGACGCAGCCACTGTGGGGTCCAAAGGCCGAGCGTATGAAGAACTCTCAATTCAATTCAAATGCAGATGACGTCCAAAAGACCACGGGCGTTGCATCAAATTCATCCAAAAGCTCGGCGAATGCGCAGACCGCCCGCATCGATCTCATAAATGTGAGCATTGAGCCAAATCCCGTGAGCTCTGGGAGCTACGCAAAGATCGTTGCCGTATTTAAAGAGAGCGTCTTGGATTCTTCTGCCGATCGAGCAGGAAAAGAGACATTGATGACAGCAGTTGCAACCATCACAGATTCAGAAAATAGCGTAGTTGGAAAATTGAGCCTTCTGCGATCCAATGATAATGAGTATTCGGGTATCTGGAATGCTAACGTTGCAGCGGGCATCTATAATGCAACCATCGTGGCATCTTCGATGCATGCATCAGGGACATTCAAGGATGCATTGCAAATTGAGGTAGTTGGCACAGGGCAGATAATGCAACTGTAAAAGCTACTGCATGAGATCTCAAAGAAGGTCCGAGAGCATCTGCCTGCGCGGCCCTTCATTATTCTTCAGGGCGAACCTGTGTCGAATCCTTCCATGCGCTTTGATTCTCGTGTAGACCAGTGTTTTTTCTTTTTGCTCTTGCATCTCTGCCAGGAGTTCGTTCAGGTCCGCAAGTTCAGCCTCTGAAAGCTCGATCTCGCACTCAAGGCCGCGGGACCAATCGAAAACACGGACCCGATAGAGGGTCTTGATATGTATCTGACATCCGTCCTTCTCAGAAAGTCTACGGCATGCATAATCCACTGGGCCCTGGAACTCCCGGCATAGCTCATCGGGCTGGCAAAGCCCAAGGTCCCCAACACCGAGATCCGGGTAGCCTTTGCTCTCCTTCTTCAGGGTTTCGCACTTCGGACAATGCATCTTTTGGAACCACTCCGAAAATATTCTCTCCTCGACGTCTGTCGCTTCCAACCAGAGCCTTCTTGCATCCTGCTCGCTGTAGCCCGATTGTCCCAAAAATGCCGCAAGGATCGCCGCCGTCCTGTGCTTGCCCTTAGGGCTCGCACCTTTCAGGAGGATGTTTTTGATGCAGGGAGGAAAGTTCTCTCGCAATGCCGGATCTGAGGCAATCCACAACATCTCCTCTCGCCGATCAATTCCCAGGATGGATATGGGAATCT
>JAAZNX010000198.1 GCA_012798025.1 Methanothrix sp.
ACCACAGCATGCGGATCATGCGTGAGGAGACATTCGGGCCTGTGGCGCCGATCATGCGGTTCAAAACTCTGGATGAGGCAATTGCCCTTGCCAACGATACCGAGTTCGGCCTTGCAGCTTATCTCTTCACCCGCGACCTGAAGACAGCCATCTTCGCGTCCGAACGCCTGGAGGCCGGAGGCATTGGGGTCAATGTAAACAACGTGGTGGACATTCAAGCCCCCTTTGGAGGATGGAAACAGAGCGGCCTTGGACGGGAGCTGGGGCGCGATGGCTTGGAGGCATATCTTGAGACCAAGCACATAAGGCTGGGATTTTAGATCTGAGTGCTTGCGAGCATTCTTTTGCTGCCTGCACTTTTTTAGCGCGATCAGCAGATTATATTTACCTGGATGTAATGCCATCTATCTGGTGTTCCAAGATGAACTATTGGGAGATGCAGAGATCGTTCTGGAAAACGCCTGCTGGAATTGTAATCTGGGTTGTGTTGCTGGCATGCATTATTGTGGGCGGCCTGTTAGCGCTCAATATCTTCGTCTCTCCGTATCCGGTCATCGAGTCTTTTGATGCCAAGCCTGTGGTGGTCAGCCTCGGCAATGCCTCCAACCTGAGCTGGGCCGTCGTAGGTGCAAGCTTAGTGGAGATCGATCACGGGATCGGGCAGGTTGAATTGAAGGGATTCAGGAAGGTTGCGCCGTCTGAGACTACCACATACACGCTGACGGCTATTAATGGGAGCAGGAATAGGTCCAGAGACCTCAGAATAATCGTGAATGTATAAATATACGATCTCTCAATTTGAAGTCATCCTTACGTTATTTGAGGGGGTTTGAGGACGAGGACAATTTCGCTTTTGTCACTGAGCTTGATGATCTTGCTGCCGATTATTGTTGAGGCGGCACAGGACGAGGCATATGGAGTGGTCAAAAATGTTGTGGATGGCGACACATTCGATGTGGCCATTGAAAAGGCAGACTCCAAAATAGCCTCCGCTGTGGAACGTGTCCGATTGGCAGATGTCAACTCTCCTGAGCTGAGCACACCCCAAGGGCCTTCTGCAATGGACTTCACCTTTGCTGTGCTCATGAATAAGAGAGTCTATCTGGACATCGACGATCTCTCGGGCACCGGCCGCGATTCATATGGCAGACTGATAGCTGTCGTGTACCTCACGGGATTTTACGGACAGCCTCTGGCTTCGCCCAACTTCAACCGCATGCTTGTAGATTCCGGGCATGCTGTTTTAGAGAACTTCTCCAACAATGAATTCGAACCTGCCGATTGGTGGTCAGAGCAGGAATCGAGAGATAAAAGCACGCCGTTGGATGGCATGCTCCAGGATCTGCTCGGTCAGCTTCAGCAGTCTGCAGGAAAAGAGATCGATGAAGTTGCGAAATATTTCTTGGAGCAGCTGAAGGCTAGGCTACATACCATCACGACGCGTCTGCACTAATGAGGTCTGCTCATGACGAGGCCTAAAAAACCCAATATTATTAGTAGGAGATGCACCGTTAGTGTGCAGGTGATTCAAATGATGATCAGCAAATCATTCCTCTGCTCAGTTGCGCTAGCATGTCTTTTGATTCAGGCTTGCGCCGTAGATGAAAGCCCAGCAGCCAACACGTACTCCGACCCGGCAATAAATGAACTGAAAAAGCAGGTTCTAGAAGATAAAAAGACGGTCAGTGGCAGCTACAAGGGCCAGCCGTGGGCAACTTCATCTCTCAATGAGTCCAATCAGAAAGCCGTCTCCGTCACTTCTGCGCCTGTGCAAATTTCGGCTGCAACGCAGGGCACGTCCAACAATTACCTGATAGTGGCCGACTCATTCCTTAAGGTATCCCAAATCAATGGACTCTACATCATCAGCATCCCTGATTTCGTCAACAGCAGCAAAGCCGATCCGAACTGGGTGGTTGTGGACGTCAGGACTGCCGATAGGTACGCTCAAGGGCACGTACAGGATGCTCTGAGTATACCACTCGAGAATCTGATTTCTCAGCTCGGAATGATCCCAGCAGGCAAGAAGGTCGCGGTCTATGGCGACCTTGACATAGATGCTGCTTATGCAGTCGAAACATTGAGGATCTTCGCTGACCGCGATGCGTATGTGCTTTCAGGTGGCATTTCTGCCCTGCAGGCTGCTGGATTGACAACGACCATGTAGATCCGCTACCTCCTTTATCATCTTTTTAGGTCTCCTCAGGTCCAAAACATTTTGGCGTCACCGCGGAGCATTTTCAATAAACTATTTCTGCAAAGACTGCAATGGAGGGAGGATGTGGCCTGAAGAACAAGTCAGCGGTCGGCTCAAGGACGGATTTGATGATACAGGCATCAAGGAGTCTGTAATCGTCAGGAGATTTCGGCCTGCGGATCTGGATGCAGCTTTGGAGATCGACCGAGAGGTCTTTGGAGGCTACGACCCGAATATCTTTGCGACATTTTACGAATACCATCCGGCCTGTACACTTGTCGCGGAGGTGGGTGGAAAGGTCGCAGGATTCTTATTGGGCTTTAAGCATACGCCCTTTGAGGGCAGAATATTCTGGCTGGCTGTAAAACCAGGTTACCAGAACTGTGGCATCGGCATGAGGCTCATGCTTGAGGTCCTCAAAGTATTCAGATACATGGGCGCTCTCGGTGCCACTCTTGAGGTGAGGGTGAGCAACAAGAAAGCTCAAGCACTCTATTCCTCACTTGGATTTCGCATGATCGGCTTGTATCCCGCCTACTATACCGACGGAGAGGCCGCCATAATCATGAAACGGAAGCTGTAGCTATTCTACGCCGCGAGCAGTCAGCAAAAACTCCGTGCTCGTTCCTTCTGGCAGAGAGCGGTGCTTCATCAATCTGGCGCGCCGCAGGCCCTCCCCGGCCTTTTCAAGGAAAATTATCGCCTTGCACATATGCTCGAGGTATGTGCCGCCCAGAGGGCGCAAGATATTGCCCTCTATGTCCATGTAGACTTGATTGGTTATGACCACTGGAATTCTGTTTCTTCGCGCCAGCTCCTGCAGCTCGGAGAGCTGGGCCAATAAAGTCCTGCGTGCAGGTCGATTGTCATCGGCCTCCAGAAGCACACGGTAAAGCGAAGTTGCCGAATCCAGTGCCACCAGCCCAAGATCCCTGCCTGCAATCTTCGATGCTTCGCGAATGGACGTCGCTTGCTGCTCCAAGCTCATGGGCTCGAAGATGATGATCTTGGATGCCATCTGCTCAGCGCTGGGCCCTGCGATCTGCTTGAACCTCTCGACGCTGAAACCCTCTGTGTCAATGAAGATGACGCGCAGGCCCCTGGCCACAGCCTGAACCGCCAGTTGCAGGACTATGTTGCTTTTGCCAGAGCCAGACTCTCCATAGAGCTGGGTTATTATTCCCGATTCGAAGCCACCTCCAAGGAGCAGATCCAGGTTCTGGCATCCGGATGGTAAGCGGTCAAGCATGGTCATATGTGAGAGTAGCTGTCGACCCTGTCCATGAGCCGTTCCATGGCCTCGCGCTCCCTCGGACCGCCGCAGCGGTTGATGATCCTTTGCATCTTTATCAGCTCCTCGTAGTAGTTGTCGGTGCGCAGGGCCATATATCTGGTAGCAGCAACGGCCGCTTCCACGACCAGGTTGGCTCCTCGGTTGAAGGCACGAAAGTCCTTTCTGATTATCTCGCCCTTCACCAGCTCAATCCTGGCGATGATGATGTCCATCGCAAAGGCCTCGCACTTGAAAAGCCCCCAGGCCTCAGCGCCTTTGAGCACCGGCAGTCCATCGCAGCGCATGAAATTATCTGCTGTGAGGTCCTCCAGGGCAGTCTCAGCGATCAGCCAGGAATCATGGGTCACATTGGCCACGAACCATCCGCTCGACAGGATGTTTTCATAGGTGTGAGTGCCAGAGAAGAGCCGCACGTACAGGCTGTCTCCATCTTTGATGATGCCCAAGGGCGCAGCGTTCAATCTGCCATCCTTTTCGGTGGTAGCGACTATCTCGTTTATGCCATCGAAAATTCCCAGTTCCTCCAGAGCTTCGTTGCCATAAAACATGATCAAAACCTCAAACCCTTCAGAAGGGAGATAAATAAAGATGCTGCAATCAGGTCTGCCGTGGAGCCGGGATTGACGTCCTCAGCCAGAAGCTCGCGGTCCATCTGCCTTGCCATGTTCAAGGTTGTGTCTTGCAGCGCCTCGCCCGCACGAAGCGAGACCTGCTGGGCTTTTTTTGGCCCGAACTTGGCGCAAATAAGGCTGTCTGGAATTTCATTGAGCGCCTCAAGGAACGTCATGACGATGCCGTCGTTCAGGCCGATCTTTTCGATCCTTTCTGTCAACCTTTTCGCGAGCCGGAAAGATCTCTCATAGTTCGTGGACCACTCTTTGGCCACAATGTCATGGCCCTGGGATAGACGCATCAAGTCCAGCAAGGTCTTTTTATCCTTATGCAGTCGCTCTGCTGATCGCGGATCTTTCAGGCTGAACTCTTCGACCTCTGCTACCCTGGCCCCTGCGAGACGGAAGGCTTTGTAAAAATCGACTGCATCTTGCACAGTGGTTCCCTGCAAAATCCGTGCCAGATTGTCATGCAGGCACTCCTCAGGCCGATCTATCCCTGCCGCACAGGCCAGTGGGAGCATGAGCACCAGCGAACCAAAGTGAGTATTGCTGCGAAGATTCCAATCCCGCCAGGCAGCTACGCCCTCAAGTATCAAGGAGCCCACGCTTCCTTTGCCTTGGGCGGCTTTTCTGAAAACGGGATAGGCAGAAACTGAGCTGACGAGGAAATGGCGAAAACCAAGGTCCGAAAAATCATGGCAACGATCGACATTGCCGGGCTTTGGGCTGGATGAAAGCTCGAAGAGCATGGCCAGCTGCGCGCACTGGGCCACGCGATCAGGGCTCATAGTGAATCAGGACTACTTCTTGAGCAGGTCTTCGGCCAGCTTCTTCTTGAGCTCCATGTACTCCTTTCCAGAGAGCCCAATTTTCGCCATTGCAGCATCTCTGAGGTAGCAAAGCTTGGTGATCTTACAGCACCAAACCAGGCTGCCAAAGCAGGTCCCATCGCCCTTCTCCAGAGGCGTGCCTTTGGCCAGCGAGAGCTTCTTTTCCACAAACTCCTCCGGCGTCATGCCGGCCTTCTTCAGAGCGTTCAGCACAGCACAGTGTTTCACCGGAGGACAGCAGTAAGCCAGCCCTCTCAAGTCCCCGCCAGCGCAGATGTGCTTTGGCGCATTGCACCAGCCGCTCAAAGACTCGTACTCTTTCATTGCCCCTGAGAGCCACTCGGCAAAATCCGGGTCTGCACCACGCAGAGAGACCACCTCTGCACCCATGGCAAGCAAAGCTTTGGCGTCCTCAAACTCGCCAACATCCGCAAGAGCCATGATGGCAGGACCTCGCATATCTTTAGCTTTCTTCACAATTCTCGGGCCTGCCCCGTTCAAGCCCCTGAGATCCAGATGAATTAGGTCCAGCTCTGTCTCATTCAGCCTCTGCAACAGAGCATCAGAGAGGTCCTCAGGCCGGATCCTCAGGGACAAGGTGACTCCGCAACGCTTCAAGCTGGGGATCAATTCCAGAAGCCTGACAGGATCGCGAATCTTGGACAGCCTCAATTCTAGAAGACACAAGTTTCTGTTCGCGATCCTGGCGGCAGCCAGCAGTGGCTCATCCCTTGAGCAGGTGACGGATACGCCGACTGATCTTCTCCTTCCATGCTCTTTCATCTTTAGCAGGCAGGATTCCATCTCAGCCAGAGGTACATCGTCCAGATCGAAACCATCCAACATGATCAAGCCGCTTGGACTTTCTGGTGAAAACTGATGATAAGAAGAGATGGTGGCAATGGGATTGTCGATATGAAGATATCCTACTTCAAACATCGAGACCTTTAGAGTTGGTTCAGGATATCAGTCTTTCGCTGTTGTCAGAATTATCAGATACTGCCCTGTATCCTTTATATCTGAGTATATCCAATGACTTTGCGGTGATATGATGGTGACATTCAACGTCGATGCAAAAGTCAAGGGAACTGGAAAGGACGGGGCCTTGGGCGTCCAGATCTCAGGAGATGGTGCAAGTCCCATATCAGCCAAGATATCAGGCGACTCGAAGAATCCCCTAGCCATCGGGCCTATTGAGATCTCGCCTATCACTGTGGCACCGGATCTGAAATCGGCTGCGGAGACGTTGAACATCCCTGCAGTTGTCGACGCACTGACAAAGCTATCTCAAGGAGTGAAGGTAGAGATTGCCACCTCAGGAGCGCCTCTGTCTATTGCTCTGGGAAGAATGCCCATCGATCTGACCATTTCAGTATCGTCTCCTGCACAGGAGACTGTTTTCAAGGTAGAGATCAGAGGAACCTTGGGTGAGTAAATAATAATATTGTCTGCATATGCTTTAGGGAGGCAATAATAATCATCGATGCAGTGCCGAGTTGGTTGACGACTATGCTCGTAGCAATGCTGCCAATCTCCGAGGTCAGAGGTGCCATTCCTCTGGCCGTGGGCGTCTACGGGTTTTCTCCGATGCAGGCATATCTCTTATCCGTCATGGGCAACCTGCTGCCTGTAATTCCGTTGCTGCTCTTTTTAGGGCCGTCCTCGGACTACCTGAGGCGTTTTTCCGTTGGAGACAGGTTCTTCACATGGCTCTTCACTCGCACCCGCAGCAAGCACATAAAGGACCACGAAAACTTTGGCCTGGGTGCACTTGCCATCTTCGTGGCCGTCCCATTGCCAATGACCGGAGCCTGGACGGGATGCGCCATTGCTTTTCTGCTGGGCTTTCGCTTCTGGCCAGCGCTAGCTGCCATAACATCTGGCGTTCTTGTTGCAGGTGTTGTGGTCATGAGCGTGGTCATGGGCATTAAAATCGCACTTTAGCAATCTTTGTAAATTGGCCTCTCCGGCACCAGGTAAATAGTCCAGAACGCCAATAGAGTTACTATCGCTTTGACTGTGATATTGGTCCAGAACATCTGCACCAGCGCATCAACGCCCAAAATTCCTGTGAATGCGATCAAGGGAAAGAGAATGCTATCCACGGGGATGGAGACCGCGTTGGAGACGAAGACTCGCGTCCATTGAGGCTGCTTGGCGCCAATGCCCCCAGTCCAGAAGTGATAGATTTGAGTGTCGATAGTCTCCGCGATAAGGGCGGTGAGGATGGAGCCCAGGACGATACGCATCTGCAGAGAGAAGATCGACTGCCACCAGACCCCTCCAGAGGTATCTAAAATGCCGAATAAAAATGTCCAGGCTGTCTGGCCTCCGCTATTTGCCCAGTCTGCCTGGGCTGGTAGCAGCACTACGAATTGAAAATAAAGTGCTGCAAGCAGGTTGATGGCGGCCGCCAGCCAGATTGTAGTGATAGCTGCCCTCCTTCCAAGCTGCTTGTGGATCAGATCGCGCCAGGTGAAGGTGAGGGAGTAGATGAAACCTGCGTCCATGACCAGGCTGCCCAAGTAAGTGACCTTGGTGGCAGCGATGTTTCCCGCCAGAGAGAAGAATAGGTAAAGGCCACATAGTATTATGGTAGCCTGGGTCTTATCGATCCAAAATCTTCTTGAAATGCCCTTTTCTGTTATATCTTTTTCAGCCATTTATTTTTGAGTTTCATGAAATTTTCTGCTCTTATGCTTTCCCTTATCTCCTCCATCAACCTGAGCATGAAGTACAGGTTGTGCAGCGATGCCAGCCGGAAGTAGGATAGTTCTCCTGCGTCGTAAAGATGCCTCAAATAAGCCCTTGAATAGCTGCGGCAGGTCGGGCACTGGCAGTTGGGGTCAACGGGCAGCTCATCATCTCTGTATTTGGCGGCCTTGATATTTATGCGAAACTTGTTCTCTGGGCATCCGCCGGCCTTTGGAGAGACGAAAAGGCTGCCCCTGCGCGCGATTCGAGTGGGAGAGACGCAGTCGAAGGTATCGATTCCACGCTGCACGCCCTCGAATATATCATCGATCTCCCCTATGCCCAGAAGATGGCGCGGCCTGTCATCGAGCATGGGTACGACCCAGTCCAGGACCTGGTGCATATCCTGCTTGCAGTTTCCCAATGAGCCGCCAACTGCAATGCCGTCGAAGGATTGGGATGCTATGAACCTGGTGCTTTCGCGTCTCAGATCCTCGAACCAGCCGCCCTGGATGATGCCGTAGAGGGCCTGGCTTTTGTCATGATGGTGAAGAGACTGCACTGCCCAATCGTGAGTTCTGTGCATGGCTTTTTTTGTGTAATCGTAATCGGATAGTGGAGAAGTGCATTCGTCAAAGGCCATGATGATGTCCGAGTTGAGGTTTGACTGGATCCTCATCGACGTTTCGGCATCCAAAAAATGCCATGCCCCGTCGGTCATGGACTTGAAGGAGATGCCCTCGTCTGTGATCCTTGTCAGGTTCTCATTCTTAGCATCTTTGGTCTGCCCAGTTTTCTTTCTCTCTCTCAGACTCATATGGCTCGTCTCATGGCACTCTGTTTCCTGCGGAAAGATGTTGCCTATCTTGCTGATGTTATGCTCTCTTCCAAAGCCCATCGAGAAGGCCTGGAAGCCGCCGGAATCCGAGAACAAGGGCCCTGGAAAGTTCATGAACCTGTGCAGTCCCCCCAGCTTTCTTATCAGCTCGTCTCCAGGCTTTAGGTGGAGATGGTAGGTGTTGGCCAGTGCGCATTGAACGCCCAATAGCGCCAGATCATCGGAGCCAAGCGCGCGCACGCTGGCTAAAGTGGCTACAGGCACGAGATAGGGTGTGATGATGTCACCGCGCCTTGTTCTTATCAGGCCGAGCCTGGCATGCGTCTCTTTATCTTGCTTTAAAATTTCATAAGACAGAGTACTCATTCTTGATTCCCGTTGATCTGGCATCAGATGAGTCCTAAGTTGCTTAAGGACTTTGTCCCACGGCTCTGTTGCCTCCGGTGGTGGCTGCCTGGTAAAACCAATATCAGATCGTATCTGAACTTTTGAGCACAGCGGTAACTCCTGACAGCGTCAACGCGAAATAGTGAGACTTCCTGCTTTTGAACTCACCACTATAGAACATCGCCAGCTTCAAGGTTTCGCTATATCCGTTTCTTCTTTAGCTACTGCACCATCAATCATACAAGTGAGCACCCCCCATCCTTTAGGGCTGGGCTTTTAGCGTTTTGCAGGGATCGTGTTCCCAATCTCAATATTGTTGATTGCTGCATTCAATCTCTATCCATCGACAGCCCACATCGAGGGCAGTTATGGACCCTGTCAGACAGCGACTTTTCAAACTCTCTTGGAGCTTGGCTTGACGGCACTGATCTTGATGCTCAGAACAGAATCGGCCACTTCTTCAAGTTGCTCTGCCGATATCTTCGGGTTCTCGACTCTGGCCGATTCAGCCGTCTCGCAGATGAGGGACTCGATGGGAAAGCTCGACTCTGCTACTACCCGTATATCCTGGAAGCCCACATCTTTTATGATCTCCAGGTATTCTTCCTTCATAATGGCTCCTGCCAGACATCCGATATATGCTTCTGTGGATCTCTTCACGAACTCGGGCAGCTCCCTGTGCAATACCACATCTGATACGGCAAGCCTTCCACCCGGTTTCAGAACCCTGAAGGCCTCCTTGAAGACCATCTTCTTGTTTGGAACAAGATTGATGACGCAGTTGGATATCACCACGTCCACGTAGTTGTCGGCCACAGGCATGTTCTCCAGGTCTCCCTGCCTGAAGTCTATATTCGAATATCCAGCCTTGCGAGCGTTGGCGCGGGCTTTGTCCACCATTTCCGAAGTTATATCCACGCCTATTACCTTTCCCGATGGCCCAACCTTTGTGGATGCGAGGAAGCAGTCGAATCCGGCCCCAGAACCCATATCGAGGACAATCTCACCCTCTTTTAGGGTTGCAAGAGAAACAGGATTGCCGCAACCCAGTCCCAGGTTTGATTCAGGAGGAGCAGCCTGAATCTCTTCTTCACTGTAACCCAGCCTCCTGCATATCTCTTCTGAGACATCCGAACAACCACAGCAGCCCCGAGAAGCATAGTAGGACGTAGCCTGCTTGGCAATGCGGGCATAGCCCTCTTTCACGGCCCTCTTGATCTCTTTCTCTTTCATCGTCATTGCAACCCGTACCCTTATTCTTAGGCTGTTATTAAGGTTTCTTTATCGCATCCTTCCGCAAGCTATATCCTTGAAAAAGAGCAGTACATCATTAGATCCAGGAGAGATGATATGATGAAGGTTCTGGCCATAAACGGCAGCCCTAAGATGAACGATGGAAACACGGCCCTGATTTTGAATCCTTTCCTCGATGGAATGAGGGAAGCTGGTGCCGATGTGGAGCTGTTTTACACAAGGAAGCTAAATATCGGCCCATGTAATGGAGACATGAGCTGCTGGTTCAAAAATCCGGGAACATGTGGTCAGAAGGACGACATGCAGATGCTTTTGCCAAAGCTCGCGCA
Organism: Methanothrix sp.; assembly: GCA_012798025.1. GTDB lineage: Archaea > Halobacteriota > Methanosarcinia > Methanotrichales > Methanotrichaceae > Methanothrix. Next base: position 10,438 of record JAAZNX010000198.1, read on the forward strand.
AGCGGATGTAATCGTTTGGGCCAGCCCTGTTTATTATTCGGGCGTAACCGGTCCTCTTAAGAACCTGATGGACAGGCAGTTACCGATCCATATGCAAGGGGATCTTGGTTCCAGAAGGCAGACGATAGTCCTCGTGTCCACCTGCGGTGCCTGGGAGTTGTCCGCGTTCGACCCGCTTCTGGCTCAGATGAATGCGATTTACAACAGACCTGATGCAAACACAAAATTCGTTGGAGCCCTGCTGCGGCCAATGGCCGAAGGCATGAAGGAGATGATAAAGGCCAAAGAGATGGATAAAGTTGAAGGCATCTTTCTGGCAGCAAAAGAGGCGGGCCGCCAGCTGGTGAGAGATGGCAAGATCTCCGAGGATCTGCAAAGACAGGTGAGCAAGGAGCTTATGCCCAGGGATGCATACTACAGGGCAGCCCAGCAGATGGTAGAGCAGGCCAAAAAATCGATGAAGAAATGAACAGAGGGGATTTGAGCATAATGTCCAAGACTGAGTCTTGTTTAAAAGATGCTTTTGCAGGCGAGTCACAGGCAAATAGGAAATACACTGCCTTTGCAGCCCAGGCGGAGAAGGAAGGATATTTGCAGGCTGCGCGGCTCTTTCGCGCCGCTGCCGAGGCAGAAGCCATTCATGCAGCCAATCACCTGAAGGCGCTGAAGGCTGTAAAGACCACCAAGGAGAATCTGCGCGAGGCCATCGCAGGAGAGACGCATGAGTTCAAGGAGATGTACCCGCAGATGATCAAGACTGCCGTGGATGAGGGTGTGAAGGATGCAGAGCGCACTTTGAGCTACGCCAATGCTGTCGAGGCGTACCATGCTAAACTCTACCACGAGATGCTGGAGGGCCTGGACACCAAAAAGGATTCATTCCCCTACTTCGTCTGCCCTGTCTGTGGCATGACTGTGGAGCGCGAGCCTCCGGAGAAGTGTCCCGTATGCAAAGTGAAGGGTAGCATGTTCAAGAAGATCGAATAAACAATCGCAAAGGATTTACCCTGCCTCTATAATCATCCACTATGAGATATCTAATGATTTTGGCGCTGCTGAGCATATTGCTCTGCAGCTCAAGCGCTTTTTGCCAGATGAATAGCACTTCTTCAGAGGAACTGAACGCATCTGCCTTAAGGTCTTTAGTGGCAGATGCCTCGTCTCAGTCCCAGTTGTATCGCTTTCTGATGGAGATGGAACAGAACACGGACCTGGTCAACCTCACCACCGGAGAAGTCCAGGCACTCTACACACGCACAATCAGCGCCGGTTCCATTAACATGAGCGCCAGATCCCTTAAGATCGTCATGGCATCCCTTACCGTTCCAAAGGGCGACGAGGTGAATGCCACAGCTTTCGGACTGGATGAGTATCTCATTAATGATTCCCTCTATTTGAAGATGGATGGGAGCTGGACATACATGAAGCTCCCTGAAGTTGCTGAGGCATGGTCGCAGCAGAACACCATGAAGCAGCAAATCGATATGCTAAATCAATCCAATCTAACTATGCTGGGGTCAGAGGTCGTGGGTGACGATGACTGCTACATACTCTTTGCGAAGGTGAATAGCTCAGCAATTGCTGAGCAGATCTCGAAGCAGACCGGCCCATCCCTTCCTGTGCAGTTCATGAACTTGTCTGAACTCTTACGCAACACGACTATGAATGCCTATTACTGGATCGCAAAAGATGCTCACCAGCTTAAGAAGGCAAAGGTCACAGAGAGCTTTACCTTCAATCCGGCATACCTGGGACTGCCAACTAATGAAACTGAAAATATCGAGATGAGGGTTAATACTACGATCTCAATGCTCTTCGAGGACATAAACGAGAGTGTGAATATAATCCTCCCGGAGGAGGCCGGGACAGCAAAGCTATTTTCACAGGATCTGATCGCAACTAACGTTACTCAGGCCGCCACAAAGGCCTGATACTACTTTATTCATGTCGATCTCATCCTGCCGAACAGATCGCAGCGCAGTCCCTTCACCTCGGAGACGATCTCTTTGCGCGCCTCATCGATCTTATATGCGATCGTCTCCTGCGCCACAGCGATCCTATCCAGCTTTGTGACTACAGTGCCCAGCTTAGAATCGATGCTTCCGAGCTTCGCGTCTACGCTGGAAAGCCTTGAATTGGTCTCCTTGAAGCCGTCCTTTACGACTACTATCAGCTCTTTGAGGAACACAGTTGCAGTGTCGAGTCGGGAATCGGTCTCTCGTTCTCCTGCGATCTTGTAAAATCCATCCCAGGCGCCCATCGGCTCAGTGAACTGCGCCTGAATGTCTTTGACCTTGATCAGTGGGTCTTCGATATTGATTGCCTTGCAAAACCTCTTGAGATCTGATTCGTCTCCTTCTGCCACCACGAGAACCCCGCCGTCAGGCAGGTTCCTCACGAATCCCTTTAGGTCCAGCGTCCTGGCCATGGTCACTACTCTGGACCTGTAGCCAACATGCTGAACCCTTCCAGTGACAAGAGCTGTTAGTCGGAGCATTGCACTGTCTTTAACGCTCTTTGAATATAAGGCTGATCTCCTTATCATATCATGCCCAGGTACACTGGGAGCGCCGCGAGAATCGTCGGCACCCCGACGACCACCCAAACGGTGCGGTTACAATCGAAGATCTTCTTGCCATCCATGGGTCCGAAGGGCAGAAGATTGAATGCGGCCAGGGTAAGGTTGATGAAGAGCGCGAAGTTGGCTGCTGAAAGCCACAGAGGACCTTTCGCGATGCCGCTCGCCAGCAGCAGGAAGAATATGATGGACAATATGATGTTGGTCATGGGACCGGCCAGGGATATCATGAGCTCTTCTTTCGCGGAGGAGGTCCTGCTGATGATAACTGCGCCCGGAGCGGCAAATATGAAACCTGCAAACGCCATGGCAACGATGAGAACCAGGTTTACGCGGCTAGCTCTGTATTCCGCATAGTAGCCATAGCGCATAGCAACGAACTTGTGAGCAAGCTCGTGAAGCAAAAAGCCAGTGCCTACGCCCACAGCAGTGATCAGGAAAATCCTGGCATCTGGAATGGTTCGCGCGCCAAGAATTGAGAATGCAATGACCAGGGCGACAAGCGAAAGGAACAGATCTGTCAGCTCTGAGTGGCTGATCTGGTTTACAATGCTCATGAAACGAGAATAGCAACAAGTTGGCTGAGGAGGAGCACCCAAGTGTTGAGCCAGGTTCGTGTCCTCATCAGCATTACTTTGTTGACATCATGCATGTGCTTTATCCTGCGAGGCGAGCCCGCCGATTCTGCTCTTGCGGTGCCTCATGACGTGGCGCGAGCGTTTTCCTATCATCTCTCCGATCTTGACCCACTCGCCCGTCTCTTCATCTTTCTCATACTGCTCTTTCACGGCCGACCAGGCAGCTTCGTGAGATGCCTTTTCGCGTGCTGCGTCATCTGTAACATCATAGTCTTCCCAGAAGCTGTTGAAGGCCTTCATGTAAAGGCTCTTGGCACGGCTGGGCAGGTTTCGCACGCTTTTGGGCAGCTCGCTTATGCTCTTGTATGGCATCAAATACACCTCCTGTAAATGTTTGAGCACTGGATAACTCACTTACTATGAGTACTCCTAGTTAAAAGGTTTGGGGTGCTCCAGCGGGAACGCATTGAAGCACTTTTTTTGCGACTTCATTGTGGCAGGATTATCATCCCAGCCTTGCTCCATAGCAGCTTACCATCGTCTCCTTTTATCGCAAGGACATCGCTGCCCTGAAGTTCTCCCAGCATGTATACAATCAGGTCTTTCTTTCCGTCTCCGGTCAGATCAGGGCCTACCGTAGCAAATGGCAGGATGTCGCCAAAGGCCTTCTTCCAGAGCTGCTTTCCGTCGCTCCCTTGAAGGACTGCCAATTCATTGCTGGTGTTATTTCCTTCAAAGCTCATCAAGTAGACCAGCAGCTCGTCCCTTTCGTCTCCTGTCAGATCCTGTACAGGAGCTGCAAGGGCAAAGCTCTCAATGGTCTTGTTCCATAGCTCTGTGCGATCCTGTCCGCCGATTGCCGCGATGGTAGTAGTGATGTTCTGCATTGATTCGTCCAATGCATATGCTGCAGCGATGCTATCCTGGATATTGTCGTAGGTAAAGTTACCTGCCGGGTATTCAAGGACCACAGCGCCTGTAAAGATCTTCGCGCCAAGTTCTATGCCGTCAGAGCCATCGATTTGGACGATCTTGGTTATAACGGTGCCGTTCATGCTATCGATGCCAATTATGTGAACCAGGAAATCAGAGGCGTTATCGCCCGTGATGTCTCTTATGGGGTAGGCAAAGGTCGCAGCCAGGACTTGGGGCCTGCTCCAGATCTCAATGCCTGTGCTGCCGTCCAGAGCTATGACACTGCTGTATGGGATGGACTGCATGCCCGCAAGGACCACGTTCACCATAACGTCTGTCCGTCCATCGGCGTTGAGATCCCCTGCGGGAGAAGCAAAGGCAATGCAGTCCGGACAGTCCATCTGCCATAATGTGCTGCCATCATCACCACTCATGGCAGATATCTCAGTTTGAAGGACATCGGTCTTTGGGTCGCTGGTGATGTTCATAGCCAGAAGATCTGACGCATTGTCCCTGCTGAGATTGGAGACAGGAAATGCGATGCTTATAGCTCCCTGCATGGGTGTAGAGACATTTTCCTGTGCCGCCCCAAAGGTCTGCAACAAAAGCAAAGATACCAAATAAAATGCCGCCGCTTTTATGATTAATCCTCCTTAAATCTTCGGATGATGATGGATTTCAAAGATATGAATTTAACTGTTCCAAGAAAAATTTGATCAAAATCCCCTCATCCTCTCTTTGGCAGCCGCCAGCTTTTCCTTGGCAGCCTGCATGTCAGCAGCCATTTTCTCTTTATTGGACTCAAATGTCGTCTTCCTGGCCTCTGCAGGTGTGGCAACGCCGCCGGCCGCAGCGTTGCTTGTTGCACTGGCCTGAGAGTTGACCTTCGTCGTATCCGGGCAATAGCCTGGCATGAGCAGTGATGCGCCCTCATTCACTGTTATGCGCAAATATTGCAGGAAATCCACCAAAATTTCCTCATCGATGCCCCCATCCATCACCACCAGTGCAGGAGTTTGGTTTGTCGGCTGATAAGCAACGAATATCTGGTTTTGGACCATTCCACCTACCGCTGGCATGCCGCCGACGCTAAGCAATTCGCTGCTGTAGTTTGCTTGTGCCAATGCTGGATTATAGGCCTCGAGCAAGGATTTCATTGCAGCAGGCTCGAGCGTTGTCTGGGGAGCCTGGCATGGGTAGAGGAGATGCAACGTGACCCTGCTGCCGTTAAGAAGCAGCGATGCCATTAACTCTCTTCCTGATGTGTAGTTCTCTTCGCTCAATGTTTCTGTTTCTACAACGACATTTGTTGGCAAGGTAAAGCCAAGCTCAGCATAGTCTTTCAGTGGCGCAGATATGTTCGTGAGCTTGACGTCTTCTCCCGCTGCCGGAAACGAGCTCAAAAGGCCTATCATAATGCAGCATAACAACATCATCAGACAGGGCGAAACCAATCTGTTTGACAAAATTTCTAAAGCCATCCAATCCACCTCATTGCTTAATTGATATTCTCTCCACTTTTGACTTCAGGTTGTTTGATCACCGGTGTAGCACTTTAACTATAAATCCATTTTCCATATTTGTCCCAAGATTCTTTTTCTCGATAGATCTTCCACTTGGCTGCCATCCTCTACGATATGATAATATATCTGAATAAAGGCCGTATTATGTGTATTGATGAAGAACCTATTGGTGGAGGAAAAGTCTTGAAATTAGCATCAAAGGCGCTCAGTTTTGCAGCAGCAGTCCTGGTTTTATCCATGGCGTCCGCGGCATCTGTGGTCATAAACGAGATGGAGCTGAACCCGCCTGAGGGCGGGGTCGATTGGGTTGAGCTATACAACTCCGGAAACGATAGCGTTGACATC
>JAAZNX010000165.1 GCA_012798025.1 Methanothrix sp.
ATTGATTCCAAGATCGTCGAAGAGACCCCAGAACCCAGCCTATCATCGTTACAGAATACAAAATTGCTCATTACAAGCGACCATGCTGCCAAAAAGAAGTTACTGCAAAGGATCCAGGCTGTCCGCATGAAGGCAAATTTGGAAATAACATAATTGCTCTGACGACGCCCCTCAAATATGAGGACAGGCTGCCTCACAGAAAGATTCGCGACGCAATTATGAGTTTATACGGTTTGAAAATCAGCCTTGCAACGATATTGGATTTGACCCGTCGCGCTGCAGATGCCGTTCGATCCGAATACGATTCCATTTTAAGCAAGATTAGATATGCTCCGATCTTGTACGTGGATGAAACGGGAATTCATGTTCAGGGAGAAAAGTACTGGATCTGGACATTTACCACGCCATCTGAGACCTTTTTCGTGATTCGAAAGAGTCGAGGAACGAATGTCCTGGCAGAAGTTTTGACTCGCAAATTCAAGGGAATAATCGTATGCTACGGTTGGAAACCGTATGCGCAGTTCACAAATCGCATTCAGAGATGTTGGGACACACGGGGTACATGTATACCATGATATATAAATTATGTGATTAAATGCGCCCTGCCACCATCACTAACTAATGCGATTGTGCCCGATTTTTCACTTGATCTTGAGATAGTGCCCAAATTTGTCTAAAAATAAGTAAAAAAATGATCAAAAATGAGAAATAAAGCTGAAGTCGCATTTAAATAGGAGTCCTCAATTAGTTATTTTTATATCTTCGGATGGATAGATTTTGTCGCATCTCGTATGGCCGTGGACTGATTGATGTCTTCCACAAACATTGCTGCAGGTCTCTGGTCGATGCTGATGTTTGCGCTTTGGTTCTTCTGAGGGCTGCTCGCATCTGCGATGTTCGCGGTGGTTTGATTCAATGTCTGGGTCAAAACGTCTTTGGATTTTTGGTATGGCATCACTATCAGATACGGTCCCTGTCCGCTTTCCCGGGATAAGAAGTCGACCTCATAGCTGCTGTTACTGACTGCCTGCAAAAGGAACGATATGCGGTCTCCCTTTGCCTTGGCAGCACGCAACTTTTTGGAGACGTCAAAGGCGAAGATCTCATCTCCATCTGTGTTGGAACTTATCTGGGTCAGATCGTTTTTCTTCAAAATGTCCGATGTCGGAATGTTAAGAAGCAGCCTCCTGTAATCCGATTTTTCATCCCACTGCGAGTCTATGGAAAACAGCGCCACAAGGGCAGGCTCGCTACTCTGAGAAATTGCCCTCGCTTTCAGCACAAGGATGCCGATATCGTTGTCCGAAATATTGATGGCGGAAATATCGAACTGTATCAACGGATCGCCCGGATAGCTGCTGACTTTAGAGCCGTTGATTTCAGTGACATTGACCTCACATAAAAGGATCTCAGTCTGGTTGTAGACGTCACCGCCATCAGGGCCGATGCTAACGTATAAGTCCTGTGAGGCGAAAATTGCAGTCATTTCACAGTGCCCACTGCCGATTAGCATTGTCGCCAGCAGCAAAAGAGCGATCAGTCTTTTAATCATAAGTCATCTCTCCACAAATTACTCCCTCAAGGCAGATGTACTCTAATACACATTAATATTTAAAATTATAGATTCGAATCCTGCCAAACCAATTTTTTTACATGAAATCCGCAAGATCTGTCTGCTTGGCCTTGTCGTTTTTGAATAGCGATTCTACCTCTATCTTCAGCAGCTGCAATCTCTGCTTTGTATAGCTGCTCACGCCGTACTCCTCTGCCACCTTTATCGAGACGTCCAGGTATTTGCGAACGCTTCCTTCATGAACAGTTAGGATCAAGCGGCCACCGCACTTTGGGCAGGTCTCCTTGAGAGGCGGCCGCCGGTACTTGGCGCCGCACTTCACGCATCTCACTTTTTGCTTGGAGAAGGCATGTAGATTTCCGATAAGATCAGGCAGGAAGTGAGAGTTGATGACGCGCTCCGCTACATCCTGCTCATCCACAGCTCGAATCATGCGCGCCAGCTCAAGCTGGGCATCCATCTTATCGATCATGGTCTCGAGGGTCTTGTAGGCACTGTTCTTCGGGCCTGCCGCAATGTCGTCGGCATCATGGCTGAAGTTGAAGCCCTCGTACTGCGCGTCAGAGCCCAGGCGCCTGGATACCAGATCGAACTTTGCCTCCAGGTCCTTGGGACTTGCACCCGACATCGTAGCCTCATAAAACTCCAGAGGATAGACAGGCGTCAGGTCTAGGTTGTGTGCCTCTTTGTCCACCTCAGCAGGGTTGAGGATGGTGGTCATGACGAGACAAGCATCCATCTTGCCTCCACGCTTTTCGGGCAGATACGACATGGAGAAGTTCAAAAGCGCATCCATGAGCAGCATCACACAGTCCTCGTCGCCGTCGCAGTTGCGACGCTTTGCAGCATGGAAAAAGGGATGGCCAAAGCCTGCTGAAGCTGTGCTATAGCCGATAAGCCGACAGAGCACGCCCGCTGATGTGTGCGGTGCGAGGCCCACCATGAGGGTGCCGATCAGGTCTTCTGGAGTTGTGGCATTGTAGTATGGCTTCAGGCCGTAGAACTTTACCAAAAGCTCGTCCACAAACTGCGCAACACGGATCAGGTACTCTCCTGCGCCTTTGGCAAGTATAATGTCTTGCACCCTCAGCTCGCAGATCTGATCTGGCCTCTCCAGGGGCGCTCCATGCATGTCCTCAGTGTAGCCGAGCTCTCTTAGTCTCTCAAGACTTGTTCCAATCTCGTCCGGTCGAAAATGGGTCAGTGGCAGGTCGGTCAGATCGTATCTCACTGTGCCGTCCTTGAAGATGTTCACTCCATGCTTGGCTCGAAGAATCCCTTTCTCAAGCGGCTCAGGCGTCTTGTCTCGGGATGAGAGGCCCATGACGCCTTTCAGTGCATCTGGCTCCCTCTCGCCCAGATTTTCCAGAGCCCGTTGGTAGAGCTTTTTGACGTCAATTTGCATCGCAAAGGCCGCTGTGGTCTTCTCACCACACCTGGGGCACTTTTCAGGGGCAGGGATATTGCAATTGGGACAGACCCTCAATTTGTCAGTAAATCCACCACACTCACACAGGAAGGCGAAACCCTCTTTGCCACAACGTTTGCACACTCTCCTCTCAATCTCAACATTTACAATCCCAGTGACATTTCCTGAGGAATGCTTTGCAGCTTCTATGATCGACCTCGACTTGCCGCCCTCCTCGCCCGTGGGGAAGAGAACGTGAGGCGGCGGCCGCATCAATCGCTTATCCGACTTCTCGGGTCTTCCCATCCTGGCACCGATGCGCGTGAGCGCCCTGGCACGAACGACAATGCCAGCCAGATCGTTGACAGCCTGCAGTGCTGTTCCCTCTATCTTGTCCCAGCTCTTTTTCAGGCCTTCATTTCGGGCCTCTATTCCCAGGCAAAGCAGGAGCGGAAGGGGATCTTCGATTATTACTTTTCCGTTCCGGACCTTATGCAGCACAAGCAAGGTTTCAAGAGGCTCCTTTGCAGCCAGAGGAAGGAGCAGCTCACCTGATTCAAGAACGCCTTCCTCAGCGACGGTTGATGCAAGATCTTCAAAATCCTCCATGGAGAGATCGTGCCATAGATAAGTATGAGCCGGATGAAGAGGAACATTTAATTTTTTTGAAAGCTCTATTGCCTCCTCTCCACCGATTTTCTCTAGCCCAGTTGGATCTCCGCCTGCCTTTATCACCTCCTGTGCCCACCACTCGAAGGTGTAGGATGCAGGAGCTAGAGGCCGGTTGTTTTCCAGAAACTCGCCGAAGCTGATGAGTATCTCTCCCAGGTCAAGGATCTTGGAGATATGCGCCTTCAGAGCTGTGTTTATGGATCGTGGATCTTTGCAGGTGGCGGGCAGCCATTCAAGGATGTCTTGAGGGGAATCGAACCGAACCACATCTCCGTTCAGCAGCCTCACAGTAGGACCTTCTATGGAACTGACTGGAGCGACTGCTGCAGCCTTCCCCGGCTGCTCCACTTTGACCTGCGTTCCTGGTGCCATGAACTCGCCCAACAAAAGCATGCTGGCAGGATTGAAACCTGCTGCAGCAAGCCCGGTATTTCTAGCCCGACCGTAGCGCAGCCGAAAGCCTCCCGGCCTGGATGGATGCGAGAAGACTGGCCTTCCAGCTATCAGGTCGCGAAGGAACTTGGGACTTGAATCGCCACCTTCTTTCTTGCCGCTGGCAAGTGAATCCAGCCACTCCCAGCCCGAGATGCCCAGCTTCGAGACATGCTTCTTGAGCTTGGGCCTTTTCAGGGCGATGCCCTCAGCTGAGACCAAGGCAATGCCTCCTCGCACACGGTTAGTTTCGATCCTCGGAAGGTCGCGAAACCCAGAGACCTCCTCTTCTTCGGTAGGCTCGCCGTCGATGCAGATGGGGCAGTTGCGCACAATGGTCCTGATCTCGTCGTCCGATGGAGAGTACTGCAGGCCTGCCACGCGCTTGTAAAGGCCGATCTCCTCCACATAACGCTCCACCTCATCGGGCCTGGGTTTCCAGGGGGCAATCCCGACGCTCCGGCGCACATAATCGGCCACGAGAACGGACAGGGCCTGGGCTGTGCCTCCCGCAGAGCGAATGGGCCCAGCGTAGTAGACCTTGAGATAGTCAGTGCCATCGTCGTTCTTTCCCAGAGAGACACGCGCGATGCCCTCTATTGGCGCAGCAACGACGCCCTCTGTAAGCAGAGCAACGGAGGTGCGGATGGCGTTGTCCACTGACTCGATCTTGGATGCGCCAGTTCCCAGGCGGCCTTCGGCAAAATCAATGCCTATAGCTAGAGCCGCTTCTTCGCGACTCAATCCAATTCCCTCCAGCTCTCTGATCCGGGCCGCAATTCCGGGAATGCCGATCAGCTTCTCAACTCGTTCGGCCAGGTCGACTGCCAGAGGTATCTCCACCACGGTGGTGGGGTCCTTTCCCAAACCTCGCGCCGCCTGGGCTACTGCCATGGCTCTTTTGAGGCCATGCTGCAGAAGTTCGAAATACTCAGAATTATTCAACTCTCACCTCAGAGATAACGGCCTGTGCTCGCCAGCAGGAGACGACCCTGCATGAATTTTTTGTTCAGCAATATCCCAAGACTCCTGTTGCTTCGATCGTATGCTCAAAGGGTATTGAATGGATCGGTCGTCGGGTCTTTGGCAAGACGACCAATTGGACTTCATTCCTAGCAACTTTTAAAAATATATTATTGTTTAACCCCTCTCTTTCCGATGAATTGGTAGGTCGATAAATATTGTTTAATGCCGAAACATGAAGATCACTTTAAAACAATTATTTGCTAAGTTACATACTTTCGATATCCAGAAAGGATTAAAGGATTTTTTTACGCTACTTTTCTAGTGGAACGCCAAATCAGAATAAATCGCCAAGCACTTTTATGGAGGCCCTGGTTTAAAAACTTGCCGTCGCATCACAGGATGCCTTTACCCTGGATCATCTTTTGTTTTGGCGTTATCTTTTTTTGATCCAAGCATAAACCCCATATGATGAATCTGCAATCTCTGGCGGCCGAGCTTCGCGGGTTTGTGGGAATCACTCGCAAGAAGCAAATAGGCAATCTTCTCCAGTTCTTTCCCATCGATTCCGAGCGCATCATCGCCTCCTTTGGCGAGGATGCTGCAGTGATAGATGATGGCGACGAGGTCATGCTCCTGGCGGCTGATGGCATCTGGTCCAAGTTGATGCAAGCAGATCCAGAGTGGTCGGGCTACTGTTCGGTTCTGGTCAATGTGCATGACATCGCGGCTATGGGCGGCTGGCCGGTGGCAATGGTGGACGTCCTGTCTGTGGATGGCCAGGAGGTTGCCAAAAGAGTCCTGCAGGGCATGAAGAAGGGAATTGAGAAGTTCAATGTGCCCATCATCGGCGGGCATCTACACCCGGACACGCCCTACAACGCCCTGGATGTCGCGATCCTGGGCAAAGCGAAAAAGGATGCTGTGATCCTGAGCAGCACCGCGCGACCCGACGAGGTGGTTGTAGCAGCTGCCGACATGGATGGTGCACCTCATCCCAGCTTCTCCATCAACTTCGACTCAACCAGCTTCAAAGACCGAAAAACGCTGCTCCTCCAGCTTGGGTCCATGCAGGAACTTGGCGAGTCTGGCCTTGTCAAAGCAGGAAAGGACATCAGCAATCCAGGACTTCTGGGCACGCTCGCGATGTTGCTGGAGACTAGCGGAGCGGGTGCTGTCGTCGATTTAGACAGAATACCAGTTCCAAAGGGTCTAGACCTGACAAGCTGGCTGAAGATGTATCCCGGGATGGGTTTTGTGGTCAGCACAAAGCCCGAGAATGTCACACGGGTTTTGGAGGTCTTCCAGAGGCGCAGCCTTACTCCAGCCGTGATCGGACGGGTGACGAGCGAGCGAAAGCTTGTCATTCGTTCTGGCGACGAAGAGGCCGATCTCTTCGATTTCGCTGTAGATTGCGTTACAGGAATACGGTAATGTGGGTGCATCACATGGACAAGGGTTTTGTGCAATCTATGCAGGAGAAGGCCATGGCAAGGCACGCTCGCATAGGCATCGGCATCTGGAATTCAGATGCAAAGCTTGTCGCATCGCTTCAATCGGCCACAAAGTACGCCGATCTCCTGCTGGTCGGCGATCCGCGCTGCAAATGCGACCTGGACTTCGTCCCAACCGATGAGCCCTGGATGGAACTGGTGCGGCTGTTGAAGGAGGGCGAGATAGAGGGTGCAGTTAGGGGAAACCTGCCAGCAGGCAGGACCATGAAATGCCTGTCCAGTGTGTTTGACATCAAGGTAAAGCGGCTGGCGCTTCTTGAACTGTCGAGTTGGTCATTCCTGCTAGGACCCGTGGGGATCGATGAAGGCGAGACGGTCTCGGACAGGCTTGGCCTGGCGTTGGAGGGAGCAAAGTTTATGCAGCGATTTGGCATATCTCCAAAGGTCTCTGTGCTTTCTGGCGGCAGGATGGAGGATCTGGGGCGCTGCGAACGCGTGGATCGCAGCCTTGCTGAGGGCGAGCTGATCGCTGCCCGGGCACGAGAGGCGGGCGTCGATGCAAAACACAGGGGAATATTGATTGAGGCATGCCGGGGAGACGACATCCTCATCGCACCCGAGGGCGTATCCGGGAACCTGATCTTCAGAACAACGCTGCTGTTGTGTGGCGCTGAGTCCTACGGCGCGCCAGTGCTGATGGACAAGGTCTTCGTGGACTCCAGCCGGGCGCGGGAAAACTTCGACGGGCCTGTGATGCTGGCAAGCAGTATGGTGGATCTTTAGGGAGAAAAATTTGTAAAAATCATGTTCAACACATCGAAGTGGGTGGGCATGCGCCCTCCTGCGGGTGAGATAAATCCCAAGCGTTTAGAACTCTACAATTTTTGGGGCTCTATGACCTCCCCCATTTTGAGAAGGTTCTTTCCTTTTTCATAATAGTACAAACTACTGTTAAAGTTGTCTCTGGCACTAAAAGCATAACCAATTTCATTGGTCTCATAGAATTTAGCCATATCCCAGAGATATTCTCGCAGGTATTCCAGCGCACGAATCGTATCATTATGGTAGTCTTCATACTCTAAAGGTAGCTTGGCGAACTCAATCGTTTCCAGCGTGTGAGAGGCCAATATGAAGAGAGATGTGGTAGCAATCATTGCATCATTGCTACTGATATTTTTTTTTACGAACTCATCTAGAATATAGGAAGAACTGTTCAGGTCCTCGTCGTATTGGGTCAAAGCTTGAATTAGAATGTTCCTGTAGATTGAGCTATTGTTACCTTCGCTCGACCCTTCGGCCTGACCCATAATGCCAATTACCGCTGCCAATAACAAGAATGTATATAGGTAGCCTGACATGCATTTATCTCTTTTGATCCTAAATTGGCCGATGATAGCTCAGATCCACAACTCGAACTGGTTGAAACCATTGCTCACGATTATAAATCCCCTCGATATTGAATTTAACCTCTCTAAGCCATATATTTTGGTACAATCATATATATTTCTTTTGACGAGCATCGATGGCTTTGGTAGCGTGCCATGTTTTCTGTAAAATTTCCGGCCCCGTTCCCAGACTGATTTTACTCCTAATCAATAGATAAATACTTTTTTACAGGTCAGCCATTCCTCGCCGATATTCATTAGTATGGCTCCGCCAAGCCTCAGAAGAGATGCATCATTGGGAAAGGCCCTGTATCCTCCTACTTTCCAAAGTTATATTGGATACAGGGCCTTTATACCATTTTACAGAAAACGAGATACACTACCGGCAAAATCGATAATGGATTTGACTACTGGTTCACGTTTGTCATCAATCCTGGTGTAGAGCCCACGAATAATAGGGCTGAGAGAGCATTGCGGCCACATGTAGTCTTGAGAAAATACTGGGCACGCTTCGAAATGATCTTCGAAATGATAAAGGAGCATCGATTCATGAGCGAATCATGACGACGCTGGCAAAATGGGCTAAACTGCCTACAAATGCTAACCACAAAGCTGATCAGCTAAACACGTGCAAGTAATTAATTATTTATTCGCATAAGTTCTAAAATGTTACATACATGAGATTTAATCTCAGAGTGATTGTGGAAAATTCGGCATGCTTATCAGATGCCAGCATATGGTCCCAACATGGACTATGCCTCTTCGTTGATATGGATGTCGGATCCGACAAGATGAGAATGCTCATAGACACAGGCACATCTCCTGAGGTAACCGTTCATAATATCGACGCTTTGGATCTCGATTTTGACGATGTCGACCTTATCTTTTTGAGCCACGGCCATTACGATCATACCGGTGGGCTGATAGGAATATTGGGACTCATGAGCCGCAAAGTACCAGTTTTGGCTCATCCCGGTATCTTCTCTCCCAAGCTGAAAAGCCATCCTTTTCTGAGGTTCATAGGTCCGCCTTTCAGTCGCACCCAGGCCGAGGACGCTGGGGCAATTATGCTCGAATCCGTGGGGCCCGTTCGAGTAGCGGAGAGGGTCATGACCACTGGTGAAATAGAGCGAGCAGTGCCATTCGAGAAGGTGAAAGGTTTCTGGACGATCAAAGATAACCTATACTGCCCTGATACCATCCCGGACGACCAGGCCTTGATAGCAAATATCGAGGGCAAAGGATTAGTGGTTATCACAGGTTGTGCCCACGCTGGAGTGGTCAATACCATCAGGCATGCGCAGAAGATCATGGGAGTCGAGAAACTATATGCAGTGATAGGAGGCTTCCACCTTATGGATGCCGACGATGAACGCATCGCCTCCACAGCAGAGGCGCTATTGGAACTTGATCCTTCAATTGTGCGGCCAGGGCACTGCACAGGACAGAAGGCCACATCATATCTACAGCAGATGCTGGGCGATCGGTGCAGGCCTCTTGCAACTGGTGACCTTATCACGCTATGAAGAACCATTGAGAGTGTTGGAAGATGATTGCCTTTGGACCCGTCCCATCCAGGCGTCTGGGGCGCAGCCTGGGGATAAACAACATACCTCCCAAGATCTGCACCTATTCCTGTGCCTACTGTCAGGTGGGCAGGACGATGCAAATGGAGGTCATGCGCCGCTCCCATTACCCTCCTGAGGAGATCTTTGATGAAGTCAAGGCGAAGGTGGAAAAGTCCAGGGAACTGGGGATGGCCATCGATTACCTCACCTTCGTTCCAGACGGAGAGCCCACTTTAGACTTAAATCTGGGTCTAGAGATCGATATGCTGAGATCTCTAGGGATACGTATAGCCGTGATAAGCAACGCTTCCTTGATATGGGATGAGGACATCCAAAAAGAGCTCTGCAAAGCAGACTGGGTCTCACTGAAGGTGGATGCCATCGAAGAGACGACATGGCACAAGATTAACCGACCTCATAGATCGCTCGAGCTGAAGACAATTCTGCATGCAGTTCGAGACTTTTCCAGGATCTACAGAGGCGCGCTTGTCACTGAAACGATGCTGCTGCGAGGCATCAACGACGGCGAACATTCCCTGAAACTGGTAGCGGATTTCCTGTCCGAGGTGAAGCCGACAACAGCATACATCTCCGTACCCACAAGGCCGCCTGCAGAAGAGTGGGCCAGGTTACCCTCAGAGGAGAGCATCAATCAGGCCTACCAGATCTTCAGTTCACGGCTGAAGCATGTGGAGCTTCTTGTGGGATATGAAGGCGACTCCTTTGCGCCTACAGGAGATGCAGAGCAAGATCTTCTGAGCATCATGGCGGTGCATCCAATAAGAGAAGATGCGGTGAAAAAATTCCTTGAGCAGGCCGGCAAGGGGTGGAATGTAATTCAGGGGCTGATGGACTCTGGCCAGGTTGCTGAGACGGAATACGGCGGGAAAAAAGTTTATTCTAGACGTCCGGCAGTCACGCTGAACTGAGAATAGTCAGCAGGTTCGTGCATCAAGAAACCCTATTATCATGTTTTTCTGCCCGTAACCGTCCCTGTGCGGACTCCACCATGTGCATCAAATGCATAATAGCTTCCGGAGAGGTAATCCTTGCTTGTAGTCAAAGCGCATCTGTAGAGCGTGAGATCCTCCAGGGAGACCAGATCCAGGTAGAGCACATCCTTTGCGATTGTCCCGCTTGCAGAGACAGTAGTTGTCAGTCCACTGAGGGATAAACTACCCCGTCCAAAGACGCTATTTTGGTTCTGCAAGAGCTGCAGATCGACTTTTCCTGGCGTACCTCCAAGCAGATCAAGCAGCCAATTTCCCAGAAGATCTTCATTTGAGGATGCATAAGGTCCAAGATACCCTCCGCCGCTGATGATTTCCAGGTACTCCCATGTATGCTCTGGATCAAGAGGGCGCATAAGGGGGTCGATTCCCAAAGGGTCCGATTTAGGATCTATGTAGATCTTTTGATCATCATCCAAACTGCTTGTTCTTCTTAGATCAGTAGGTATGTTGTAGATATCCGTTCCTAATGGATCATATTGTGATTCAGCCTGAACTGTCAAGCATAAGACTATGACTGCCCAGGCCACTAACATCTTTGCGAACATCTGTTATAAACCCCCATTGTCTTATTTCTGTCATTGCTTAAAACTATAGTCTTCACATGAAGCATATGCAACACCTACATGATTGCGCAAAACCTGTCCTTCAGAGCTGCTCTTCGAGCCTTCTCCAAAGCTCAAGCATCGCCTCTGCAGCCGGTCCACCCAGCTCTACCACAGGCTTCGCATGGACAATAGCGTCGACCACACTCGAATCAAACGGTATCTTTCCTGCGACAGCTACTCCTCGTTCCTGGCAGAGGTCATCGATGCGTTGCGCAGCTGCAAGGTTGAGGTCGTACTTGTTTATGCAAACCAGCGCCTTGATCCCGAAATGCTCCGACACCTTGAGCACCCTTTCCAGGTCATGCTCTCCTGAGATCGTCGGCTCTGTCACAACCAGGGCTAAGTCGACGCCCGTCACGGAGGCAATCACCGGGCAGCCAATGCCTGGAGAGCCGTCGATCAGCACTAGATCCCGTTTCTGGGACGCAGCTAGGTCTCGAGCCATCTCTCTCACCATGGCCACCAATTTTCCGGACGCCTCCTCTCCAGGAAATAGCTCGGCATGCACCATCGGGCCGAACCTGGTATTGGAGATGTATGCATACCCTGAGAGCCTGTCTATCATATCTACTGCCTCGGATGGGCAGACCAGCTTGCAGACGCCACAACCCTCGCAGAGTGTAGGATCTATCTGGAAGTCATGCACCGCGTCGAAACGGCAGTGATCTATGCAAGAGCCGCACTTCGTGCACTTCGACTCGTCGATGAATGCTCTTTTCATGCCGAAAAATTCGCGTCGCTCCTGAATGGTTGGCTGGAGGATGAGGTGCAGATCAGGTGCATCAACATCGCAGTCAGCGATCACCGCCCTGCCGCTGGCCAGGGCCGCAAGGGACGCCAGCAGAGATGTTTTGCCTGTGCCGCCTTTGCCGCTCACTACTGCCACCTGCTTCATGCTATCTGCTCCTCAATCTTTTTGGCCAAAGCTGCAAGGCGCTCTTTCCATTCTGGCATGTGCTCCACAAAAATAATGCCGCGCGAGTAGAGCTCTGCTATCTTTCTGCTGAAGGGAATCTCCATGAGAAGAGGCACCTTATGCTTCTCCAGATATTCGTATATCTTTCTATCTCCGATACCGCTCTTATTGATCAGTACCCCGCGAGGAGTCTTCATCATCTCCAGCGCTCTTAAGGCCAGATCCAGGTCGTAGAGGCCGAAGGGCGTGCTCTCCGTGACCAGTAGACAGAAGTCTGTCCCTCGCACAGATTCCACCATAGAGCAGGAGGTTCCGGGCGGGCAGTCCACTATCACCAGATCGCCTTTGGCCTCCTCCTTCACGCTATGGATGAGCGGCGTGGTCCTTGCTTCCCCAGGCTTCAGCTCTCCCCAAACGATCTTCAGGCAGCCGCTTTCAGCCCGGAAGACCTCGCCCACCGACCGGCGTCCTTCGGAGATCGCCTTCTCTGGACAGACAAAAGCACAGGCGCCACAGCCATGACACAGCTCCTGAAAGACCAAAACCTTCTGGAAAAGCACAGCCAGGGCATGAAATGCACAGTTATCGGAGCACAGGCCACAGTGAGTGCATATCTCCTCATCGATGATGGGCACCGGCACCTCACACTCCTTTTTTTCAAGTAGCTGTTTTCTTGGAAAGAAAAGATGGACATTGGGCTCCTCAACGTCACAATCGGCGATCACCGCCTTTTTATCAGCTAATGATACTGCCAGGCTCGTAGCGACAAGGGTCTTGCCGGTGCCACCCTTTCCGCTAGCTATGGATATCTTCAATGGCTTTGATCCAGATAAATTTGAGCTGCGGTTCATGCTCTGGACCGCAGCCTCTCAATTTGATCTCTTACAGACTTCAGGTCTTCCTCCAGGCTTCTCGCTACGGCCTCAAGATAGCTCCTCTCTTCTTCAGGCGTGGGCTGACGAAATGGCTCATAAGCATAGCCAAAACCCCTACCGTAGCCGAAACCTCTACCATAAGCCCTGCGACACCATGGATTGATATACCCAGCAGCTCTATTCATCCTGGAACCAATCCACCAAGGTCCAGTGCAGTCTCCCCAAGGCATTTATTTCACCTCTTCTTGGATAGCTTCGATCCTTCTTAAGACGATCCAGTCTTAATGGTCGAGTAATAGTAACTTATGAGATAATATATTTAAATCTTTCTGTTAGATAACATTGAAATAAGACTTTCGCATAGCTACAGGTATGTGTCCCTGCAGAGGAAGACGAAGGGGTAGGCGATGGATATCGGAGGTTCCACAGGTCAGGTGCTTTGTGGCAGAAGGCGCAAAGGAGGCAGAAGCGGTCTCTATAACTCTCGAGGAGCTTGAAGCTGTGCGCCTGGTGGACCTGCTGGATCTGGACCAAGAGGAAGCGGCATTTTACATGGGTGTTTCGCGCAAGGCATTCTGGAACGACCTGATGAACGCCAGGAAAAAGATCGCTTCTGCCCTGGTCTACGGGACGGGCCTCAGGATTGAGGGGGGTAGCTTTATTTTGCGGAGCACTGAGGGAGACAGTGGCGTTGCAGCCGATGCCCGCCGACAGGAGCTGGAGCTGATGGAACGGGAACTGGGGCTTCTGCGATCCAGGCTTGAACACCTCGGAGCAAGAGTGACATCTCTCAAAGGCCCGCAAAGGGCCGATCCCGGGGCTGAGGGGGATCATTGAAGAGGATACAGGCTGCTTGTAAAGAGAAGAGCCAGAGCAATCTGAACAACTGTTTTATTGGTCAATATCGATTCCTCTTCATGCTTTTTATTTTTAATGTCAAACAATAAAACTACTGTAAAGCCAATCGTCAATTTCAATCGATGCGCTTTATCGATATAAATTTTACGTGATATTAATAATATTCGCTCTAGCCTGGTAATGTCTTCATAATATCCTCAGCTTTAATAAAGAAGAGCTCGAGCATGCAGTAAGTGCTGGGGTAGCAATGGCCCAAAAAAGTGGACAGCGTGGCTCTGTTGATGGCATTTAAGTTTATACATAAATGAGTTCCTCGCCTTCTGCAGTCTTAGGATAGGTCTTCGCTACGCATTACAAATGCGCAAGTGACACCGCATCGGCGCTCATCATGAGGCATCTACTTCTTCTAGCCATGGCCTTCGCTCCCCCTTCACCTTTGCAGTGCTAAATGCGACAGTCCATAATATTCAACAAAGCAGTCAGAGATGTGACACTACCATGGTACTACATAAATGACCCCATCTCTGTCTTGTCCTTTTAGAAGTTCACAATGCCTCAGGATAGCAATCTGGTTTTGCAGCTCATTTGGTGAGACCTTGAGTTCTTTAACCATCTCTGCAGGTGTGGCTCCATTTCTGGAAACAATGAACTCGTAGATCTTTTTTTGTAAATCGGTCAGACCGTCTGTGCCTTCTTGGTCTGCTCTCTTTCGCAAGACCTTCTTAGAATAAACGCCCCACGGGTCGCAGGCTTTGATTTTTTGATGTTTATCTAAATAGCATTCTTCACATAAGAACTGATCGGCTTCTTGGAACACCTCTTCCCTTGGTACTTCTTGACCGCAGTTCGAGCATTTTACAAGGTTTTTTTCTTCTGCCATTCAACCTTCGCCTCGTTGTTATTTTTATCGTAACACCTCAATGCACGCATCGGCGGCAGAGTCCCTGTTTTAGCCTAATATCCTTTTCAGATCTTCAACTCATCAAGTATCTTTAGAACAACTACCGATCCGTAGGCAACACCGGGTCCCCCTGCCATCAATATGGCAGCACCAGTTGCCTCCAGGATCTCCTGACGACTAGCCCCCAGTTTCGCTGCCATAGGCACGTGATTCCACAGGCAGTACTCACACTTGAGGGCAACGGCGATCGCTACCAATATCAGTTCCTTGGTTTTTGTGTCTAGTGCCCCATCCTTGGTGGCTTCATCGTGTAGTTGCTTCAACGCCTTCGCCACGTCTGGCATTTCTTTTTCCAATGCAGCCATTCTCTCTTGTATATCTATTCTCTGATTCATGCTATCACCCATACTGCAAGGGTGTATTCAGTTTTTGCCAAGATCTTCTCGAACACCATATTATGGATCAGGATTACACTGTTGCTTATGGCATGCATATTCTCCGCCAGCACAAATTCTCATCGACTGCTTTCATAATATCAACCGCTCTGGCAATGGCAGACTTGCCAGAGCGTTTCATCAGTACAGTTAATGTAGGCTGGCTGCCGAATAATTCCAAGGAGACTTAATCATATTTATTAATAAATCTTTTGCTTCATGTATTATCAAGTCGGCTTTAGTTCCCGGACCTTATTTCGGCGTCGTGGCGAATGCTTTTATTAAAAGCTCATTCAAGTTGCTGCTGCTCAACTCATTGCTCATCTGTGAGGGGGTTTGCAGTCAAATCAATTCAGGTCGTTTCTGCTCCCTCAGTAGCTTTCAGTCGCTTCTGTTTCTTTGCATATTCCAACCTGAAATTCTCGAAGGACTTTACATAGCTCTGGACGTCCACGTTATGCACGGTTATCATGCAGACATATTCCAGATCAATCAAAATTGGATCATCGGAATGCGTTGAACCCTTAATGGAATTCAACAGGATATTGCAGCCATCGAATCCGATCAATTGCCCGCTTATGTCTTTGTTGATACTATCTTTGAAAGTAACTTCAACAGTCTTATTTAGG
>JAAZNX010000097.1 GCA_012798025.1 Methanothrix sp.
AACGACGAGGTCCAGCTCGCTGCCTACTGCATGCTCTTGGAGGACTATTTGGGCGAGCCGGTACGTATGGGTTACATCTATCTCTTCGGCACAAATGAGCGCTACGCGATTACTATTACGGACTGGCACCGCGAGCGCGTAGCGCAGGTGGTGGAGGCCATCCGAAACATGAGGATCGATAAAATCCCTGACTTTGCAGAAAACCGGAATAAATGCGAGAAGTGCAGCACAGTTCAGTACTGCATGCCCGAGGAGACGGAGATGCTGGAAGGAACGGAACAGGAGGGACTCAAATCATGACCAAAGCCAGCGAAGGCATCTTTGACGATAGCGTGGTTTACGTGACCAAGCAGGGCGCCCAGGTGGGTGTGGATGGTGGTCGCATAACAGTCTACATGAAGGGTGAAGGGGAGCTGACATCATTTCCTATGGGACGGGTGGACACCATCAACATCTTTGGCAACGTCAACTTCACCACTCCTTTCGTGTCACGGGCTAACGAGCATGGCATTGTCCTCAACTACTTTACTCAGAATGGCCGATACCGGGGAAGCTTTGTCCCGGAGAAGAATACAATCGCTGAAGTACGCCGCCGCCAGTATGCCCTTTCGGAGAGGGAGAGCTTGAAGATCGCCAGGCATATGGTGCGGGGAAAGATCAGGAACTCGCGCACTCTCTTGAACCGCAAGGACGTCTCCGATAACGGGCGGCTGGCTGAGCTCGAGGACCTCGCAGAGAAGGCTCGCGATCTGGACGAGCTGCGTGGGTTGGAGGGTGAGGCTGCAGAGATTTACTTCGGCCAACTCAACGGCTGCCTGGCAGATGGCTGGACATTCGAGCGCAGAACCAGGAGGCCGCCGGAGGACCACATCAACGCCCTACTTTCGCTCACCTACAGCATGATGAAGAACGAGGTCCTGAGCGCATTACGGCAGTACAACCTTGATCCGTTTCTCGGCATTCTGCACGCTGACCGCCACGGCAGGCCAGCTCTAGCTCTGGACCTGCTGGAGGAGTTCCGGCCTATATTCTGCGATGCCTTTGCTCTGCGGCTTATCAATAAGCAGATGCTAAAGCATGAGGACTTTGGATCGGACAACCACCTGAAAGACTATGCCTTCAAGATCTACCTGGAGAAGTTCGATGAGTACATGCAGGAAAAATTCGCACACCCTAGATTTGAGTACACAGTCTCCAGGCGCAAGGCGGTGAGGATGCAGGCTATAATGCTCCGCAAAGCCATCACAGGAGAGCTTAAGGAATACTATCCACTGGAGTTCAAACGATGAGGTTGGCGGTCACATACGATATCAGCGACAACCGCACTCGCACTCGGGTCTTCAAGATCCTGGAGAGCTATGGTGCATGGAAACAGTACAGCGTCTTCGAGCTGGAGATCAGCGACATTCAGCGCCTTGAGATGGAGAATGAGATAAAAGAGCAGATTGAGGCAGGTGACAAGGTGCGCATCTACGAGCTTTGTGAGCGCTGCGTGGGTGCCATTACCGAACTAGGGGAGAAGACACCTGAGAAAAGGTCGAATGTGATCTAGGTTTTCATGGATCTTTATTAAGCCCTGGTACGCAAGCGGTCCATTCCTGAAGGTCTGATTTTAGAGCTCTTAGAAAAGATTTTATGGCAAAAGAGCCAATTATGAACCGCCGTTGCAGCGAGCGTGAAAACCCGACAGGGATTGAAAC
>JAAZNX010000082.1 GCA_012798025.1 Methanothrix sp.
ACTACCATCGCTGTTGCTAGTAACAGCATCATCGATGTAAACGTAATTGCAGCCAATTTCTTCATCTTTTAACCTCCTATTTTCCCTTTCCGATCACTTTTTGCAGCATACAGTCTGATTATTCTTAAAACTATTGCCTGAATAAAGTCCTCGATCGCCATGCTACATATCCTGGCACGGTAGTTCCAGCATTGTAATCGCCGCCTGGCGACTCTCAGACATGTATATAGCTACATCACCCTCCTAATCCCATAGGGGATTATAGGGTAGTGATAGAGTATTTCCCTATTATATCTTTTTTGGTCCTTTGCTTGCGGCTTGATCTGTCTTTCCATATCCTGGGCAGCAATTGGCCAAAGAGCTTTACAAGGCTCGAATAGACATACTCACCTTCTCCTATTTTAACTCGCGTGATTGCGGGCGATTATCATTAATAAACAGTGCTTTGGCGCGTCTAGTTCAAACATTTTGTTCTGTGACCATAAGGGAAAAATGTTTTACTGAAGGCGATATAATTTAAAACATATGACAAGAACCGGCGTTGTTTATCACCCAATTTATCTTGAGCATGAGACCGGAGGGCATCCGGAGAAAAAAGAGCGACTGACGGCGATCCTGGATAAACTCAAATCGAGCAGACTAAATGTCGAATTCATCACGCCTAAAGCGGCAACTGCAGAGCAAATCGCCACGATACATAATAAAAGGTACATCGATCAAGTGAGATCCATCTGCGAGCACGGCGGAGGCTACCTGGACATCGACACAGTTCTGTCAAGAAGGTCCTATGATGCTGCCCTCATGGCCGCTGGAGGTGCCATTGCAGCAGTGGATGCTGTAATGAATGGGTTTGATAGCGCTTTTGCTCTGGTCAGGCCGCCTGGCCATCATGCCATGCCCAGCCGCGGAATGGGCTTTTGCATATTCAACAACATAGCGATAGCAGCAAAGCACTCCCAGTCAAAAGGCTTAAAGAAGGTGCTGATTGTGGACTGGGATGTGCATCACGGCAATGGCACAAATGCAGTCTTTTATTCCGACAAGTCGGTAGTATATTTCTCCATACACCAGTTCCCTCATTATCCTGGCACAGGAAGGGCAAACGAAGTTGGAGAGGATGGTGCTGAAGGGACAAAGGTGAATGTCCCTCTGCCATCTGGCACGGGGGATGAAGGTTACCTCATGGCCTTTCGTGAGATCCTATTGCCAATTGCTCTTGAGTACAAGCCAGATATCGTCTTGGTCTCAGCAGGCCAAGACCCCCACAAAGATGATCCCCTGGGAGGCATGCGCCTTACAGCAGCGGGCTTTGGGGCAATTGCGGGTCTGACAAAGGAGATTGCCGATCTCTGCTGCCATGGAAGGCTGGCCGCCTCCCTGGAAGGTGGCTACAACCTGCAGGCTCAGGCTGATGCTATTGTCTATGTGCTGAGAGCATTTCAGGGAGAGGTGCCTGAAATAAAGGGTACGGATCTCAAGGCCGCCCAAAGGATAGAAGAGGTCAAGAAGATCCACCGCGCCTACTGGAAATGCTTTCAATGATATCAGCAGATCCATCTCCTGGCCTGAAAGTAACGGGCCAGAAATATCCTGAAGTCTTCGTCCTTTATGCTGGCCAGCTCAAAGCCCACATATATATTGTGTCCACAGCGGATGGCCGAAGAAAGATGCCGTCCCAAAGAGAGGTTCCCAATCTCGGCGGCCAGCAGATCCTCAGCTCTTGTGTATTTGCGTGCTGTCTCCACCAGGGCCCTTCCGTCTGCGATGTAAGGTCCTGAAAGGGGTCTAGGATGAGCAGCCAGGAAACGGGATTGATGCGCAGCCTCCCAGACTGGCGGGCCGCTGCGCCGACAAACCCGGGAAAGCTCCCATACCTCCATCTCTATGAGAATCGCTGCTCTGTTGCGATAGGATGTCACGTCGCTGCGCAGCAGGCGAAAGCCGTAGCGTTCCAGCAGAGCTTTTACAGACTCCTCGGCCTTGCGAAGCTGTGGAAAGAGCACGTCCTCCACCACTGCAGGGGCCTGAAAATCCACGAGGATCAGGAGGCTTTTGCGCTCATTTATCTGCGCGGCTAGCTCGTCGTCGGAGAGCGGAGCCACTGGGTCTGGAAAGAAGAAGTCCAATGAGGGCTCTGCCAGGAAGCAGCGCGATGCTGTGGAGAACTGCAGCATCTTGTCCAGTGTCAAGGCTGCTGCAACGTTTCTTCCAGGGTCCACTGGATCCACGACAACCAACGGCTCTTTGTGCTCCTTTTTTCCACAGCCCTCCAGATCCAGGAACTCACCTGGCTTCCAGCTCGAAGCTGCCTGCAATACCCGCGAAAAGGAGCCAAAGAATAAGATGAGCAGTTCTGCCAAGTAACCGGAAAAGCCGCCAACCTTGAGCTCAGAGCCGTAGACCTCTATGCCCTTCATGAACTGCTTTAAGAGCAAGACTTCGTCCTCAAGGCCGACAATCCTGCGGGCCACGTACTCAGTGTGAAATGGAGTTCGATCAACCGCGGATTTCAGCCTGGATGCGTCAGGAACCAGGTAACATGGAACAAGATCGACTTCAAAGCCATCCACTATGGCGTGAACATAAGGATGCTCTGCGTACTTCTCCTCTTGATCCGGCGCCACAAGCCTTGCGATCTTTATGGCCTCTCCGAGATCGGCATCTAGAGGCATCCCCAAGAAAATGTCCAGGTCATGATCGCCTGCCAGCCATGTATTTCTGGCAGCGGAGCCCACCAGCATGGCCTTCAGGCTCAGGCCGCGTTCTTCTGCCAGATTCTCGATGCGAGATATGATCGAGTCAGAGATCTCATGCAATCGTTCCCTGTCGTCTGGACTGGGCCTGACCTTCTTCAGCACCTGCTCTTGAATTTCAGAGAGGGAACTGGGCCAGGTTGTCGTAAATGGGTCCTCCACGTGTCAGTGTGCTCTTCTTGAGATAGAATCGGTCCACTGTGAATCTGCCCATGTCGGTCTTTGCCATGCTGGCGATCTTTGCAGCCAGCAGCCTGCTAGTCTCCTGGTTTGGCCTGCCCACGCGGCCCAGCGTCACATGAGGACTGAAGCCTCGAGCCTCTCGCTCAAAGCCCAAAGGGCTTAGAGCCGCTTCTATCTTCTCATAGAGCTCTCCAAAATTCCCTTCTAGGCCGAGCCACACGACGCGAACGGCTCTTCCTGGAAATGCGCCCATGCCTGCAACGCGAGCTGCAAATGGCGCGACCCTGACCTTTGACAGGGCATCGGACACCATTTGCACCCTTCCTTCAGGCACATCTCCCAGAAACTTCAAAGTAACATGGACCAGATCCGGTCGAACGAGTCTGAGCCCTTCTGTGGCGATCTGGCTTTGCAGACGCCCTATCCCCTCGCGAATCTCTGAAGGAATTTCTACGGCCACGAAGCATCTGATGCCCGTCATCTCAGCACACTGCCCCTGCTTGCCGAGGTCACAGATCTCCTGTAGCGGGCCAAAACGCCGTTCCTTATCGTGGGCTCAGGCTCCTTCCAGGCTTTAGATCGCCTCAGCAGCTCAGCGGAGTCGACGAGCAGATCGACCCTTCGACCTGGAATGTCTATGCGAATCCGGTCGCCCTGCATAGCCAAAGCAATGGGACCGCCCACCGCCGCCTCTGGCGAGACATGTCCGATGCACGGCCCTCGTGTGCCACCGCTGAACCTGCCGTCGGTGATGAGCGCCACTGACTCGCTCAAACCCGCGCCCGCGATGGCCGAGGTTGGTGCCAGCGTCTCTCTCATGCCAGGTCCGCCCTTCGGCCCTTCGTATCTTATTATCACCACGTCCCCAGCCAAAATCTCGCCACCCATTATGCCCCGCATGGCCTCTTCCTCTGAATCGTAGACCACAGCAGGTCCTTCATGCCTGAGCATGGCAGGAGACACAGCAGTCTGCTTTACCACGCAGCCCTCTGGAGCCAGGCTCCCGTAGAGAATTGCAATGCCGCCTTCAGAATGAACCGGCTGATCCAGGGTTGCGATCACCTGGGCGTTGGCCTTTGGGTTGGCCGGCCTGAATGAGCGTAGCTCCTCGCCGAGGGTTCTGCCGGTGACCGTCATGGCATCAAGGTTCAGCTTTTCCGAGAGCCTGCTCATTACCGCAGGTATGCCGCCTGCCCTGTCCAGATCGATCATGTGGTACGGCCCGCCTGGCCTGAGGTTGACAAGGTGCGCAGTCTCTCGGCTGAGCCTATCAATCGTGGTCAGGTCCAGGTTCAGACCGAACTCTGCTGCAATGGCGGGCATATGAAGCACTGTGTTAGTGCTTCCTCCGATAGCCATATCCACGCGTATGGCGTTTTCTATCGACTTTTCGGTGACGATATCCTTTGCTGTTATGCCTTTCTCGATGAGTTCCACGATCTTGGCGCCTGATCTCTTCGCGATCCTTATCTTCCTGGCATCCACTGCATGGGTCGTGGCACAGCCAGGAAGGCTGAGGCCCAGGGCCTCGGTAAGGCATGCCATAGTGTTTGCGGTGAAGAGACCTGCGCATGATCCTGCTCCAGGACAGGCCATCTCCTCCAAGAGGGGCAGGGTCTCGCCTCCAGCCATCCAGCTCTCGGAGACATTTATCAAATCCAATTCCTTGTCGCAGGCAAATCCCGGCAGCATCGGCCCGCCTGTCACCACGACCGCAGGCAAATTGAGCCTCCCTGCGGCCATGAGATGGCCGGGGACGATCTTGTCACATGATGGTATCATGACCAGGCCGTCGAGCTGGTGAGCCTGGGCCATTATCTCAATGGAATCCTCGATCAGCTCACGGCTTGGAAGGGAGTACCTCATGCCTGCGTGTCCCATGGCGATGCCATCGCACACTCCGATGGTCTGAAACTCAAACGGCACGCCTCCTGCGCTGCGTATTCCAGCCTTCACAGCCTGTCCCAGTCGGTCCAGGTGAATGTGTCCTGGAACGAACTCATTAAATGAGTTGACAACTCCTATAAAGGGACGATCGATCTCCTCGTCCGTGAGGCCTGTGGCCTTTAAAAGAGCCCTGTGCGGCGTCCTCTCAGCGCCAAGTTTGGTGATATCGCTCCTCATCTGAAAACCTCGCTTGGACCCTTGCCTCTTTGCGCTTAAGTAGTTGCTGATCTCAATTGAATCATTTAAATAGATCAAGGTCCAAGCCGCTTGATGTGTTAATCATGGATGCCTATTCACTATTCATAGTATTCCTCGTGGTCTACATAGCTGCCCTAGCAGGCATCGGCCTTTACTTCTCCCGCAGGCAGCGGTCAGTCACGGACTTCTGGCTGGCAGGAAGAGAGCTCGGCCCGGTCACGATAGGATTTTCTGCAGCTTCCGCATGGATCACGGCGAGCGCGCTTCTCTTGGCCACTGGACTGTTTCTTCTCATCGGCGTTGGGTCGATATGGATTTGGGTCTTCCCCAATATCGCAGGATTGATAATAATCGCCGCGATCTCGGGAAGGATCAAGAACATTCCGGCCCTGACCCAGCCTGAGCTCATGGAGATAAGATACGACCCGATAATTCGAGCACCCGTTGCTGTGGCCGTGACCATCATGATGATCCTCTTCTCCGTAACGGATTTCATCGGATTCAAGCTCGTGCTGGGGACATTCTTCGGCATCGAGCCATTCTTCGCCGTAGCCATAATGGCAGCATCCGTTGCATTCTATGTCAGCGTTGGGGGTTTTCGCGCTGTGGTCTGGACGGATCTGCTGCAATACATTCTGCTGGCAGGCTTGGCTGTCTATGTTGCTGCATTGTCCCTGGGACTGACAGCTCAGAAGGGAGTCTCCTTGATGGCAGCATCTACATCCCTTGGATCCGACTGGTGGAATCTCTTCGTCATGGGTGGTTTGATGGGTGCGCTGGTCTTCCAGCTTGCACTGCTGCCTGGATGGGTGGCAGAGCAGGATCCCTGGCAGAAGATCTGGGCGGCTCGCGACGAGCGTTCGGCGAAGCGCGGGCTCCTATTGGGTGCTGGACTCTTGGCACTGGTATATTTTTGCTGCCTCGTCACTGCCATCGGTCTTTCAGTGCTTTATCCAAGGCCTGCAGGGGAAACTGATGCTGAGATGCTCTACCTGAAGATCCTCAGCGACAATGTGTCTCCCACATTGCTGGCGCTTCTCACCATCGGCTTTGCTGCAGCATCCATGTCCTGTACCGACACCTTCGCTACATCCGGTGCGTCCTGCATCTCCCGTGACCTTATCCAAAGGCATCTGCGGCCCACGGCCACAATGAAGGAGATGCTGGTGGTCAACAGGGTCCTGGTAATATTCATGGTCGCAGTCTCAGCATTCATCGCGCTGAATGTTAACAGCATCATGGATGCTGTGATCATCGCCACGGTTATCGGCACTACGTCCTACTTCTTCCCAATTATCGGTGGGCTTTACTGGAAGAGAGCCACCAAATGGGGCGCCCTTGCAGCCCTTGTAGTTGGCGGCGGAACGCAGATCCTGCTCATAGCATATGAGCTATTCTGGCTGAAGCATCCGCTCGACGGCATCTCGCCCTTGCTCACTGAGCATGGGGTGCTGGTTGGCTTGACATTAAGCGCTCTCTTCTTCGTGGGAGTGTCTTTAGCCACCAAGCCAGCCGAAGATATTCGCCTGGCACCATTCTTCTCCGATGTTGCTGAAAGGGTCTTTGGCGGCGGTATTCCTCCCGTGGACAAGAAAAGCTCGCGCTATCAGGATATCATCGCACACATAGAGAGCAAGATATCGGGAAAAAGAGCCCATCTCAACCTCATCGTCGATCTTGCGCCCGTGCGCGCTGATGGAGCTGCGATGCCTGAGGAGCTGAAATGGGAGCCGTTTGTAAAGAAGCTAAAAGAGATGCACACGCTCTGGTTTACGCCCACAGGGAGCCACATAGTTTACCGGCTGTCTCAAGCGGATATGCTTGCCTGCGTCAAGATGGTTCGCGGAGACGAGAATCAGATATGGCTTTCTGCAGAGCCGAGAAGCGAGCAATGTGAGCGGCAAAAGGATGAGTTGTTCCTGGCCTACGAGGAGATTGAAGATGCTCTGCTGGAATTCGGAATGACAGCATCGGTCCGGACATGAATAAAGAAGCTCAAATAGCTGTGGTGGGCGCGGGGCCTGCGGGAAGCACAGCGGCTGAGACTGCCGCAAAACGCGGCGCCGAGGTGGTGCTCATCGAGCGCAAGAGCGAGATTGGCACGCCAGTGCAATGCGGAGGCTTTCTGCCTGAGGCGCATGAGCTACAGGCTCTCATTCCGCGCGCTCGTCTGCCCCAGACCTTGCAGGAGATGCCAGAGCGTTGCATCCTGCGACGCACGCGGTTGCAGCGCATTATTTCTCCATCTGGGAAGGCCAAGGAATTTTCCGTGGATGGTAGGGTTTTGGATCGCCGCGCTTTTGATCGCTTCCTTGCTCATCGGGCGGCGCGAGCAGGCGCACGGATCCTTCCTGCGACGCGCGCCAGCCTTGTTGAGGGCTCTCTATGGCTGTCGGGCCGCTTTCCAGGATCGATAAGGCCGAATGTCATAATAGGGGCAGACGGCCCAAGCTCCACAGTCTCCAGAGCAATGGGAAACCGTGTGGGAGAACAGGGCATTTGTCTGGAATATGAGATGGTAGACGTGGACATCGATCCAGATGCTGCTGAGATGTACTTTTCGGCACGCTATGCGCCCGGAGGCTATGCCTGGATAATTCCCCTGGGACAAGATATTGCGAATGTAGGCGTCGGTGTGCGAAGGCCATATCTGGGGGGCCAGAGACTGCCGGATCTTCTGGACTCTTTTGTCAAAGAGCATCCCGTAGCCTCGAATAAGCTCGGTCATGGCGAGATCCTGGCAGTAATGCGCGGGCTGGTTCCTGCAGGCGGATCGCCGCAAGAGGTTCAGCTGGGCAACATGCTTCTTGCGGGAGATGCCGCAGGGCATGTCATGGCCACAAGTGGTGGTGGGATACCTCTAGCAGTTGTTGCAGGTAGAATTGCAGGAGAGATCGCGGCAGGACAAGTGCAGGGCGAGCTGATGCTTCACGAGTATAAATTGCGCATTGCCAAGGAATTTGGAACAGAGCTGAACAGGTCGGTACAGATAAGGAAAATCGTGGATATGGCAATGCACAGCGATCGGCTCATGGATGCACTTTTAGCAGCCTTGAGTCCTGACCAGGTCAAGTCAGTAATGCGCGCCCAAATCCCTGCAGCTCTGGCACAGTTCGCGAGCTCACGGAACTGATTCTTGTCCATTTTCACAGGGCGATCTACTGGCCATGTAAGGTTCTATGTGGTGAACCCCCAACGGGAGCATTCACCACACAGAAAAGGAACACAGAAGTTCACAGGACAAATGGCTAAGAACTTACTCCTTCTCTTCTTTGGGAGCTTTTCCGAGTAGCTCTTCCACGGGCTTTGTGCCCGCCTCCACGATCTTGACGTTGATCTGCCCAATATCAGGAGCGATCTCTTTGCCGTGAATGCTCATCCGCCTCTTTCTGCCCTTTGCTGTTGGATGATATCCAGCACCGGATGAGAGCAGGATCTTTCTGCGCTTCGTGCCAGGAAGGTCTGAGCGCATGGGAAATCCCTCGCGATCGCTGCCGCCCGTAACCTGTACTGAATATCCCGGCATGCCCAGGACATCTCCCTCGATCTTATCACCGATGCGCTTTCCCAGAAACTTGGAAGCTCCTGGATCCTTAAGCTCGACCTGATAGGCTTTACCGCTTTTGGGATCTGAGACTACGACTCTAAAATCCATCATCTTTCCTCATGTGTAAACATAACTGGAGACTCTTGAGATCGATGCCCTATAAAATCTTATCTTGACATCACTTCAGGCTCGTGGTCCTGGAGTAGTCTATCAGCATGGATATCGGACTGGTCTTGATCTTCACACCCATCTCCTCTGCGGCCACTGGGCCATTGACACCTGCACAGAAGGCAATGCCTATCTTTCCCGAGCCTACTGGACATCCCATAACTGGCTTTCCGGGATCGCCAATGGTAATGAGTCCTCCAAGACCAAGGCTATTCGATTGCTCCAGGAGATGGGCAGCCTGCGAAGCTGCTGCGATGGGCACCTCTCTCACATTGGCCAGCACCAGGCCATGGCCTCCTTCGATTGCATCCACCACACGTGCAACCTTGCGGCCCATAAACATCTTCATTGGATCGAGAGACGAGCCTGCGTAGGCGATGAGATCTGTGAACTGGATGGGTTGCTTTTTTCGAATCTCCATCACCCCTGCAAAGCTGGTATTGACTGGAATGCCCCTCTTCATGAGCATGCCATCTATGGTGATGCTGCAAAGCGTGGCCACTCCCAAGGACCCGGCTGGTATTTCAAGGGAGGAGAGGCTATCTCCTTCCTCCAGGATAAGGACACGTCGGCTTATGGTGTAACCCGCATCGAAGGCCCTGCCCAGGATCTCGAAGACCTTTTCAGAATCTGCTTTGTCTACGATACTGGTATTGGCGATGACATCTCCTCGAGATGTGTCGGGGTCAAAGCTGGTCTTGAACATGTACTCTTCAATCCTGGTGTTAACGAATCCAACTCTGTCGTCCACCAGGGCATCGTTCAGCTCGCGAGAGCCCAACGCAGTTAGCACCCGACCGCTGTATCCCTGCTTTTTCGTGAACCCCAGCTCGTCGAGTATCTTGAGGTTGTAGCGCACCGCCCGCTCACCCAGATCATAGCCGCGGTTGCTGAGCGAATCCGAGATCGCCCTTGCGCCTACGGGCTTATCCGCGCTATCGATTACCCTTAAGATCTCTATGAGCCTGCGTTGGCTTATGTGTGCCTTTGCGAGCAGCTTCATCCCTTTGCTCCTCCGGGAAAGGCCATATATATCTTCTGTGGATAACATCTTTCCGCCTCAAAATGCTCAGTCCCGTGGGGTAGCGGTCAATCCTGAGGGCCTTTGGAGCCCGCGACGGCGGTTCGAATCCGCCCGGGACTATTTTTGTGCCCGCTTTGGCGCACCGGAAATGTAGATATATCAGGCCACTCCATGAGGACAGGGCCGTGCGATCAT
>JAAZNX010000224.1 GCA_012798025.1 Methanothrix sp.
ATGCGCACAGCCAGATCAGGATAGCTGGAATCGATCAGCTTCTTGAGATCCTCTTTGGCAAAGCCAGGTCCTGCCAGGATGACCTGCGCGCCCTCGCCTGCTGCCTGGTCGATGGCTTTGGCCACCTCCTGGAAGAACGCAGTGCGGTGATCGCGGCCATCGGCTTTGCCGCTTCCCGCCCGCAGCTCCGCAGCCATCTGCACCCCAAACTGGCGCAGAACCCCGATGGTGGCCTCTCCCTCTTCAACCAGAGCTAAAACGACGCGCGGCCGGTTTGATTCGGCCACTGCATCATCAATTCTCTGCAGCAGGTCAAGTCGCCAGTGATGCTTGAGGATGGAAAGTTCCGTCCCGACCTCGATGTTCAGGGTATGATAAGATCCCACGTCCATGCCGGATTTGATCACACCGTGTAGCCTCAGCCAGTTGGAGTAGATATGAAACTCAATATCCTCCACTTTGATCCCCAAGCGTACCGTTTTTCGCTCCATCTTCTCGGGCCTTGCCTTATCAGCAATGGCAGGCATCTTCCTGTGGGTTAGGGCAAACACGAGATCGCCACGCTCTACCAGGTGCTGAAGATGCCACAGGTCGTCCAGGGACTCGGGAAGCAACGCTATCTCGCCTTCGTCTCCGCGCAAATTCTTCTTCAGGACGCGCATGAATACCACCATCTAATCAAAAGGCTTAAATCATTGTGCATCCAGGGAGGGTGTCGAGCCGCCATAACTCAGTTGGTAGAGTGTCTGGCTGTTAATTGGCAACAAAGCAGTAACCAGAATGTCACAGGTTCGAGCCCTGTTGGCGGCGCATTCTATCCAAGGGCCTGTAGCTTAGTCCGGTTAGAGCGCTCGGCTCATAACCGAGTGGCCGCCGGTTCAAATCCGGCCAGGCCCATGCTGGCAACTGCGATCTTTTCTTGGCCTTCAGCTCAATGCTTTAGCAGCACTCTGCCATGCCTGAATCTTCTTCTCGGACAGGCCTGTCTTCTCAGCCAGAGCATTGGCCTTGGCGTTGAGCAGATCCTGGGTGGTCTTGACGCCAGCCTTTGTTAGCTTTTCCAGTGTCTTTGGCCCAATTCCTGGGAAAGATCCAAGGCCATTTCTCTCCTTATCAGGCTCAGCCTTTCCCTGGGCTTTTTTTGCCTGCCAATCCAGGAAGTTGCAGTGCGGGCATCCCAGTTCCCAGGGCCTCTTGCCCTTGTTGATGATGCGAATGTGATTCATGCCGTGCTTCTCACACATCTTCTCAGTGACCACAACCACACCGCTCCTCGGAAGTGGCAGGGTGAACCGGCAATTGGGATAGCCAGAGCAGCCGATGAAGCGAGACCCCCTGTGACCGCGACGAATGATGAGCTCTGAGCCGCACTTCTCACATGTGCCCACGATCTTGTCGGTGCGCAGGCCGTCCTTCAAAGACTGACCGATGCATTCCTGATTCTGCGTCAGCTCGTCGAAGACGGATGTGAGCATCACCCTCGACTCCTCGATCACCTCATCCTCCTTGATCTTTCGCTCAGAGATCCTTGTCATGTCCTTTTCCAGGGTCTGTGTCATCTCTGGCTTGGTGATAGTAGGAGCATACTTTTGCAGCGTGTCCACGACGGCATAGGCCGTGTTGGTAGGCCTCATCGGGTTGCCCTGCACATAGGCTCGAGCATAGAGCTTGCTTATGATGTCGTGCCTGGTGGACTTCGTTCCCAGGCCCAGCTCGTCCATGAGCTTTATGAGCTTGCCCTGGCTGTAGCGTGCCGGTGGCTGCGTCTCCTTGGCCTCCACTGAGTGCCCCAGCACCTTTAAGCGCTCGCCCTCTTTTAATTCCGGTAGGATGTGCTCCTCTGCCTTGCTGTATGGATAGTAGTATCTCCAGCCAGCCTCGACCAGCCGCGCTCCGCTGGCCCTGAAAGGCTCGGGGCCGATGTTCACTTTGATGCTTGTGGCATCCCAGACGCACTGCTCTGCAAGGGTCGCGAAGAAGCGTCGAACCACCAGCTCATAAACACGCCACTGATCCTCCTTCAGATCGCTCTTCTCCGCAGGAGCCGTTGGATAAATGGGCGGATGGTCGGTCGTCGACCTTTTTCCGCGGGTGGGGACCATCTTTCCTTTGAGCAGCCTCTGGGCCTCTTGCGCAAAAGCGCCTTTGGTAAAAAGAGTGGTAAGGGCTCGAAGGTCGATGGACGGAGGATAAACGGTGTTGTCCGTTCTGGGATAGGAGATGAATCCGTTGGTGTAGAGCCATTCCGCAATGCGCATAGCATTGGCGGCCGAAAAGCCAATTCCGCTTGCCGCTGCGATGAAGCTTGTGGTGTCAAAGGGTGCCGGAGGCTTGTCAACTCTGGGCTTGGTCTCGATGGACCTTACTATGCCCTCTGGGCCTAAATTTGCGATGATACTGTCTACTTTTGCCTTTTCCCAGATGCGACCCGTGGCATGCTGCACACGAAGCTCTTTTTCAAGATCCGCATATATCTCCCAGTAGGGCTGGGGCTGGAAGGCCTGAATCTCACGCTCCCGGTCAACGATGAGCGCCAATGTAGGAGATTGCACTCTGCCAACGGAGAGAAACTCCTTGCCGAGCTTTCCTGAGGTGAGGGAGATGTATCTTGTCAGAGCTGCGCCCCAGACAAGGTCGATGATCTGCCTGGCCTCGCCAGAAGCTGCCAGATCAAAGTCCACGCTCCCAGAATTCTGGAAGGCCTTTAAGATCTCGTCCTTGACAATGGCGCTATACCTAACACGATCGGCCTTCAGTTTGGGGTTGGCCTCTCTTGCGATCTTCAAGGCCTCGACGCCGATGAGCTCCCCTTCTCTGTCGTAATCCGTGGCAATGGTGATTCGACTGGCCTGTGCCCCCAAAGTTCGCAAGGCAGATATTATCTTCTCCTGAAGAGGACGAACTACGATCTCGGCGCGGATCAGATCTTTGCAGTCCACCTTCTGCCAGTTGTTGTAGCCAGGTGGATAGTCGACTCCCACGATGTGGCCGCTAAGGCCCAGGACCACCTTATCATCTAAACGGAAGGCTTCGACGCCTGCCACTCGCTGGGAGCGGGGTTTTGTACCAGCTAGAATCTGGGCGATTCTTTTGGCAGCATCGTGCTTCTCTGCTATGATGAGATGCATTCCACAAATCCAAATCTTGCAGTTGATTTAAGTTTTTCGCAAAACCTCAAAGCATCCATTGCTGCAGAGCTACAATCAACACGATTATTCGATAAATTACGATTGTTTATTTCAGGTGATTCCTCCAATAAAATCGCATGTGAAAAGCCATTTCAACCCCATAGAAAGATGGGATTGATGGGGTAAAAAATATAAACTAAAAATAAACTTTTTTAGAATGAAGGATTTATTTATTAGTATGATGGAATAAAAAAAAATCCTTTTCCGACGATCGTTGCTCATCGTCGCGTTGAGCTGTAGTGAGGTTAATGCGGTCAAAGGTCAAGAAAAGCCGAGATTTGAAAGACACAAAGCGGCATCATTATAGATTTCTATTTGAATATAATTTATTGATATTATATTGTTGCGAGGTCAACAGATTCTTATAATTTTTATAGTTATAAATGTATCACGCAAAAACTTTAAGTAGCTATGGCACATTAATAAATGCGGCGGGAGATTGTAACGAATTGCGAAGGTGCTGGATATGATACCTTTTAGTTTAGGCGATCATATCATCGCTTCAGCATCAGTCCGTCGCTACAGTTTTTGCTGCTAAAAAGGTAAAGGAGGATAAAGAACGTGTCTGACAAGATAGACCTATATAGCGACCGCGGAGTTCTTTTGAAGAGCGACGTCGACCTGAGCGCCGTCAGCCCTCTCAAGAACGCGGCCATGCAGAGGCTCATTGCCCTTACTAAGCGAACTGTGGCCGTCAACCTGGCAGGCATCGAAGGTGCCCTGAAGTCCGGAAAGGTAGGCGGAGGCCGCAGGCAGATCAAGGGACGCGAGCTCAACTACGATGTTGTTGCAAACGCCAATGCTCTAGCTGAGAAGATCAAGTCATTGCTGCAGGTAAACGCTGGCGACGATACCAATGTGCAAGTTCTGGGAGGCGGCAAGCAATTGCTCGTTCAGATCCCCACAGCCAGAGTCAACGCTGCCTCTGAGTTCGTAGTAGGAATGACCGCTGCCGCTGCTGCAACCGTAGAGGCTCTGGTCCAGCAGTTCAAGGTTGGAATCGCCGAGGCTCCGATGGTTCACGCCTCCGTATGGGGCGAATATCCACAGACCGTGGGCATGAATGGCGGCAACGTCGCATCTGTACTCAACATCCCCCAGAACGATGAGGGTCTGGGCTTTGCTCTCAGGAACGTCATGGCCAACCACCTTGCAGCCATCACCAAGAGGAACGCCATGAATGCCGCAGCTCTTGCCTCAATATACGAGCAGATCGGC
>JAAZNX010000209.1 GCA_012798025.1 Methanothrix sp.
CATTTGGACCTGTCGCAGGACGATGTGCGAAAGGTCCGACTGGCTGGTCTTCTGCACGATGTCGGGCACTCGGCTCTCTCTCACGCGGTGGAAGGGGTGCTCAGCCGCAACCCAGAGATCCAGCCAACCTTTGGCGGCAGGCGCATTTCAAGACACGAGGAGTTCACTCGCCAGATCATATCCGCTCACCCTTTCGGGGAAAAGGCGATTTTGGCATGCGAGCAGGCCTTCGGCAGCGCAGATGAGCTCTTTTCAGAGGTTTCAAAGATCGCTTCCGGAGGCAGCCCACCTTTAGGCCAGATCATCGCAGGCGACCTGGATGCCGACAGGATTGACTTCCTGTTGCGCGACTCCCATCACTCTGGCGTCAACCTTGGCATTGTTGACACGAACCAGATCCTCCAGGCTCTCACCATCTGCAACGGCAGGTTAGTGCTGGCAGGAGAAGGCGACTACGAGGCCGAAATGTCCCGAACGGCTGCAGAATCGATGCTAATCGCCCGAGCACATCACTACAATGCGCTCGTCTACCATCCGACGGTTCAATCCATAAGGGCCATGCTTCTGGCATCTCTCGAGAATGCTCTTGCGAATATCGACCCTGATGAGGCCAGGTCCAAAATAGTCCTTTTCTTCCGAGAGTACACAGACCATGACCTTCTTAGGTTTATCTGGGAGAGCGGAGATGATTCATCGCGGGAGCTGTTGCAGCGCATAAAGTTCGGCAGGGAGTATCCCCTCGCAGCGAGGTT
Organism: Methanothrix sp.; assembly: GCA_012798025.1. Taxonomy (GTDB): domain Archaea; phylum Halobacteriota; class Methanosarcinia; order Methanotrichales; family Methanotrichaceae; genus Methanothrix. The sequence continues at coordinate 753 of JAAZNX010000209.1, forward strand.
CGACCACCGTTCTTTGCCGCCGGACATAAGGATGGCTCTGTCGACCATCTCCCGTCATGGAAGAATGAGGAAGCTCTTTGAAAGCGGTCTTGGCAAAAAATACGGGGCACTTGTGGACATCACAGTGGGCAGCGGAGTGCCGCGGTCCACTAGAACTGAAACAAACGGTTTTCTTTATGATGAATCAGCACTGTCAGCCGGCCTTGTCAAGTCATTGACCCGTCAGATCGCGCTTTCTTTCTTCCATGACGGAAAAGTGGAGGTTTCGCTGGATGATGTCAGGGCGCAGGCAGCCAAGCTCCTGGGCTTTATTCGGGCGGAGAGCTACCTTCCTATCGAAGGTCTGCTGCTGCTCTTCTACACATTACATCTTCTGCTATCCGAGACCTTCGGCCAGAGAATTCTCGTTCCCAGGTTCCGGAACATAACCTGGTTGTACAGGACTGTGTTGAAGCTGAAGGAGCTTGGCCAGGCCAATCTATCCAGCTTTTTCGATTACTCGTTCCACTATGACTATGGCTTTCCTTACAGCGAGAAGCTCTTTGAGGACATCCAGATCCTGGTAGCCACGGGCATGATCTATCAGGATCAACGGCATTATGAAGACAAAGGCTCCTGGCTTCAACGCTATGAATACATGCTTACGGCCGAGGGTTTGAAGTACTCTAAATCGATTTCAAATTCTTATAAACAAGAGAGAAAAATCATAGAAGATCATATGAAATTTCAACGACATGAGATACCATATGATCTGGTTAGCATACTTCTGGAAAGATATTTGAGGTAGCTTCCTCACCGCTCCCACGTGAAGACGTTGAAATCAAGACCTGAATTGACTGTTCAAATGGTCCTGAATCTCCCTTACAGCCTGTCGCAATGATCTCTGGTTGTCGTAACCCTGGACGACCTTTTCTAAATCGGCACGTGGCATTGCAGATAGTTCCTTTGCTTTGGCGGTCAGGTTTGGCACTGCCCGCAGGATATTGTCCACGATGCTGATAGTGGCCTGGCGCGAGGTTCGAGATAGGGGATTGAGATCTATGGCGATAACCTTCTTTCCCATCGCCATCAGGGCCTCGCATCTGTCTCCATCCTCAAGTGGGATCAGCACAACATCCGAATCAAAGATCCCGCCCCTGGTGGCTTTAGCCCGGGCATGATCAAGGCCTGGAACGATCGCATCAGGTCTCTCCCCCAGAACCTGCGTTGCACCGTGCTCGCGCAGAAGGTCGGCTATTCTCTTCACCCGCTCTTCGGATCTGTGGAAAAGGTTGACCTCAAGGGGCGCTTTCAAGATGCTGGCAAGCTTAACCATCTCCTCTGGCACAAGGGCCGCGACGTTGCCATTGACGCTCAGTGCCGGGCGCTTGGCCGCAAGCAGCATGGCTGCTGCCACATGTGTGGCCCTGGCTGCCGACTCGGTGGTCTTCTCGCCCAAAAGATAATCAAAGCACTCGCCTCTGCCCTGGGCAATAAGCCCCTGGCTGCTGGTAAATCCCCTCTTCACGCCCTCCGCCACACGCTCACGCGCCACTAAAGATGCGTACCTAGGATGAGATTTTGGAATGTCAGTCAAGATTGGCACCTCTTTGTGATATGGTTGTAGTATGCACTTCTCCAAAGCTTTTCAATGCCTGCGATCCTCCAAAGGCAAAGACGGCATCGCCAAGCATGACCATGCTCGCCATTCCGCCCACTGCTTCTACAGCCTCGATGGCATCAAGAGCCCAGTCGCTTGCAAGCCCTGCCTGAACAGTGAACCAACGGGACAGTCGCATGAAATCTCTCAGGGTCGGCCTTTTCAATAGCTCTTTTAACGCCGCCACACCAGCCTCGTTGACAGCCCTCATCGTGGCCTTATCGGAGAGCACCTCTTTGGTGGAGATAGGACCCAATGCCACATAGTTCACTTTAAGAGGCTGAACTGGAATGCGGTCCACCCTGCCGATGCCTGGCGCGCCTGGCTCCAGTCGAATCACCAGACCTCCAGTGCTTTGGCCTATCACGTCTCCCAAACCGGTGCCATTCGAAACCTCGGCGACATGGGCCACAGATGCAGCCTGATCTGCAGTCAGGCCCAGATTGAAGTGTGCGTTAAGTGCCAAGGCGCATCCTAGAGCGCCTGCACCGCTGGCCCCAAAGCCTGAGCCTAAAGGCATGTCCAGCTTTGTCCTAACTCGCACAGGCGATTTCGCAAGCCTGTCCACTACGTAGCGGCTCACTGGGGCATCAGAAGAGCTTTCATTGAGGATTATCTCCGTTTGCAGGGCATCTTCGACTGCAGTTGTGGCTCCCAAAGCCAGTGTAAGGCCGCAGCCAACTGAGCCCGAAGTTTTTGGATCCTCAGAACGTTTGGCTGCGAAAAAACCGGTGATATGCGAAGGAACCCAAGACCTCATGACCTCATGACCTCCACCAGGGCATCGATGATCTTTCCAGCTATCAGGCTCTTTTTGCCCTCTGCTCTGATGGCGCGACCTTCGCGGTCGACTATCACAACCTTGTTCTCCTCTGTGCCCATTCCGCCCAGGCTCACATCATTTGCAACCACCAGGTCTAGGCCGGAGGACTGCATGGACTCTCGTGCCCTCTGCAATAATTCATCCTCTGTGACGCTGGCCTCCGCCTTGAAGCCCACGATCTTGAGATCTGGATATGCGGTCCGCACTGTTTTTATTATCTTCTTGGTGGGCCTGAGCGTGAGCTTCAGCTCTTGTCCGGACTTGATCTTTCCCGGAGCTGCGTCCACTGTGTAATCGGCTACTGCTGCAGCGCTTATCATGGCGGAGCAACCCTGTGAAAGCTCTCTTAGCACGGCGTCAAGCATATCCTGAGCGCTCTCGGCATAAACCTCCCGAAACGGCAGGCCCTGGGGAAAGCGCGAAACCAAAACAACATCCGCACCGCGCCTGTAAGCTTCCAGTGCTAGGGCCACACCGGTCTTGCCCGACGCCCTGTTTGTCAAGATGCGGATGGAATCGATGCTTTCTGCATTGGAGCCGCTGGTTATGAGTATCCTCTTTCCTCTCAGATCCCATGGCCCAAGCAGCCTCTCCACTTCCAGCACCACTCGCGAGTTATCTTGAATCTTGGCCTTGCCCTCTTCGATCCTGGGATCGAGAACCTTCACGCCCATTTCCCGAAGTGTCTCCAGGTTTTTCAGGACTGCTAGGTGGCGATACATGGCCTCGTGCATTGCCGGGACCACCATGACAGGCTTGCCGCTTCCGATGGCGGTAGTTGCAAAGGTTGTTACTGATGTGTCGTCTATGCCGCATGCAATCTTGCCAATGGTGTTGGCTGTGGCAGGAGCGATCAGCAGCAGATCTGCTTTTCCTCCTACGCCGCAAAATTGCACGTGCTCCACGCGCCCTGTTATATTTAATATCGCGGGGTTTGTGCTGGCGTATTCCAGTGCATTTGGATGCAGTATCTGTCGCGCCGCTGGGCTCATAACAGCGTGGATCTCTGCGCCGCGCCGGATGAGGTCGCGAATGAGGTCCACGATGCGGACCGCAGCTATGCTGCCTGTTACTCCTACTACTATACACTTTCCCGATAGTGTATTGCTTACAGTGCCAGAGATGTCGGAAGGCATGATGATCCATCTAGGTTGGGGGCTCTTAAAAAAGATGCCTGTTCCATCCAGTGGGGAAGCACAAACCTTATTTAACAATTCGCCTGAGGGACTATGCCGTGCCGGGGTGGCCTAGCTGGTTAGGGCGCGAGACTCATAGGGTAAATGCGAAAACGCGCCTGAGGCATCTCGAAGTCGCGGGCTCGAATCCCGCCCCCGGCATCCTTTTACTGGTAATTATTAAATAGCTTGGGGTTTATTTTTTTATTCGGTTGACGCATTTGGTCAAACCTGATAAATAACGATATATCTAACTGTATCTTCCTTCCAAAGTAGATAAGGAAAGATTTGAGGGTCTCGCAAAAAAAGGCAAAAGCGCCTTTATCCGCACTCGTGATCAACATCGTGGAGAACGCTCTCTTTGAAGATGCCAATCACAAGCCGAGGGAAGAGCTCACGAAAGAGGGCTCGGCCTTGAGGGTGGAGGCTAAAGAACTTCGCAATGAGCTTCGCATGAAGAGCCTGGTCACGGAGCGGTATGAAGAAGAGCTGAACAGATCTTTATTATATTAGTTCATTGGTCAAATTGCTTTGAGTGTTCTGTCGACACAGCACATTGTCTTACAAACCTTTTTATATGCGGGGTTCGTCTAAAAGGGCGAAATGTCCGAGACCAGCATATATGTTGTGAAGACCACTGCCAACCAGGAGCGATCGGTGGCCAACATGATCGCCCAAATTGCACGCAAGGAAAAGTATGATATAAGGGCACTGCTGGTACCAGATGTGCTGAAAGGCTATGTACTCGTGGAGTCTTCGGCTCCTGAGATCGTAGACCAGGCAATTCAAGGAATACCCCACGCACGATCTGTGATAAAAGGGGCCTCGAACATCGAAGAGGTCGAACACTTTCTCACACCAAAGCCTGCCGTAACCGGAATTAATGAAGGCGCTATTGTCGAGCTCATATCTGGGCCGTTCAAGGGAGAGAAAGCCAGGGTCAAACGCGTGGACATTGCAAAGGAAGAGATAACTGTAGAGCTCTTTGAAGCGATGGTGCCCATTCCCATCACCGTGCGGGGAGATCACGTGCGCGTGCTGAGTAAAGATGAAACTTAGAGGTGATTTGATTTGGCTAATGTTGTTGAAGCATTGGTTCCTGGCGGAAAGGCCAGTGCGGGGCCGCCTTTGGGCCCAGCCCTTGGACCTCTGGGCGTGAATGTTGCCCAGGTAGTTGCCAAGATCAATGAGCAGACGAAAGATCTGAATGGGATGCAGGTCCCAGTCAAGGTCAAGGTGAAGTCCCGAACTGAGTTCGAGATCGAGGTTGGAACACCGCCCACATCGGCCTTGATCATAAAGGAGATGGGCTTGGAGAAGGGCACTGGCGATAAGACCGCCGTCGGAAACCTGAGCATGGAGCAAGTCCTGAAGATCGCAAACATCAAAAGGAGAGGGCTTCTCTCCAAGAGCCTAAAGAACGCAGCCCGTGAGGTCATAGGAACTGCGGGGTCTGTGGGTGCGACCATAGAAGGCATGTCCAGCAAAGAGGCCCAAGTGGCGGTGGCCAGCGGCAAGTACGATGAGATGCTAGAAGAGAAGGCTTAAATACAACATTATACTCTAAAACTTGATTCTCTTTTTTGAGAACCGTAGGAGACCTAAAGGACGTCGATAGACTACGGAGGATTGAAATGGAATTAGAAG
>JAAZNX010000221.1 GCA_012798025.1 Methanothrix sp.
CAGTAGTCGTTCTCATCGAGTATGCCAAGGTCTCCCGTGTGCAGCCAGCCATTCTTATCCACGACCTGGTCGGTCGCTACGGGATTATTATAGTAGCAGCGCATGATCATGTAGCCTCTGGCGCAAATTTCACCCGTCTCGCCGCGCGGGACTATCTTGCCGGTCTTGGGGTCTACGATCTTTACCTCTGTATGCGGCATGGGCCTGCCGACGGTCGAAACCCTCTGCTCCAATGAGTCGTCTATCGAAGACATTGTAATTCCAGGCGAGGCCTCGGTCTGTCCATAGGTTATCACGATCTCCTTCATATTCATGAGGGTATTGACCTTCTTCATGAACTCTATTGGGCACGGAGACCCGGCCATAATCCCAGTGCGCAGGCTGCTGAAATCATATTTGGAGAAATCAGGATGCTCCAGCTCCGCCACGAACATGGTTGGAACACCGTGCAATGCAGTGCAGCGCTCTTTCTCAATTGCTGCCATTGTGGATACAGGATCGAAGTACTCGGCTGGGAGCACCATCGTCGCGCCGTGAGTCACACAGGCCATGTTTGATAGGACCATCCCAAAGCAGTGATAGAAGGGCACAGGGATGCAGAGCCGATCCTTTTCGGTGAACTTCATGCACTCCCCAATGAAGTAGCCGTTGTTCAGGATGTTGTGATGCGTCAGCACTACTCCTTTTGGAAATCCCGTTGTGCCAGATGTATACTGAATGTTTATGGGATCGTCGAAGTCCAGGCTATCCTGGCGCTCTCTTAGCACCTCTTCGGGAACTGCTTCGCCCATCTTCATGACCTCATCCCAGGAATACATGCCAGGCTGCTTCTCACCACGAAGCATCACCGCGGTTCTCAAGAAGGGGAGTTTATCAGAATGAATATTCCCTGGCTTGCTGGTTTTAGCCTCTGGACAGACCTCGTAAAACATCTTGGCGTAATTTGAACCCTTGAATCGATCCAGCAGCAATAGCGCCTGAGCCTCCGACTGGCGCAGTGCGTACTCCAGCTCATGAGTCCTGTATGCCGGATTGATGTTCACCATTATGATGCCAGCCTTCGCTGTGGCAAACTGAGTGATGATCCATTCCGCTATGTTTGTCGCCCAGATCGCCAGACGGTCGCCCTTTTTCATGCCCAAGGCTATGAATCCTTTCGCAGCACGGTCAAGCTCCTTTTGCAGCTCCCGATAACTATATCTCACGCCCTGGTGCAGTGAAACAATTGCGTCATTGTCTGGGTAAGATTCTGCAATATCGTCAAACATATCACCTATTGTCTTTCCAATAAGTGGCTTTTCTGAGCCACGAAATGCATAACTATGGGAGACTTTGCCTGGCATGGATTTGCCTGTCAATCATTAAGGGAATATAACAGTATCTTAATCTAAATTTTAAAAGAGTATTTTGTGTTCATAATTTTTCACAAATTTTATGAATAGATCTCAAATACCTATAAATTTAAACTTCAGGTTGTAGCATCATGGAGGCAAGATAAATGCCGATACGGACGAAGACTAAAGATGATGTATTTGAGGCAATTGACAAGTATAATGTCAGATTTGTCAGATTCTGGTTCACAGATATTCTGGGATTTCCCAAGAGCTTCGCAGTAAATACAAATGAACTGGAGGGCGCCTTCAGTGAGGGCATGGGATTTGATGGCTCATCAATAGAGGGTTTCGCCCAGATCCATGAGAGCGACATGGTCTTCAAGCCCGATCCAGCCACCTTCAAGATCATACCCTGGAGGCAGCAGGAGAATGCCGTTGCCAGGATGTTCGGCGACATACTGAATCCAGATGGTTCCCCCTATGAAGGAGACCCAAGGCAAGTCCTAAAGAGAAATCTGGCGCGCCTCAAGGATAAGGGTTATACCTTCTACACAGGCCCTGAGCTTGAGTTCTTCTACTTCAAGGATGAGAATAGTACAGAGATCCTCGATAAGGGCGGCTACTTCGACCTGACAACTCTAGATGCCGCATCAGACCTGCGCCGTGACACGGTTTTGGCTTTGGACGCCATGGGCATTGATGTTGAGTTCAGTCATCACGAGGTGGCCCCCTCCCAGCACGAGATCGACCTTCGGTACGACGATGCGCTTGCAATGGCAGACACAGTCATGACCTACAAGATCACAGTGAAGGAGATCGCTCACAGGTATGGCTACCACGCCAGCTTCATGCCCAAGCCCATCTTCGGCCAGAACGGCTCGGGAATGCATGTTCATCAGTCCCTCTTCCAGGGCAAGAAGAACATAATGTACAGCGCTGGAGACCAGTTCCACCTATCCGACGAGGGCAGATGCTATATCGCAGGCCTGCTCAAGCATGCGCCTGAGATCACAGCTGTAACCAACCAGTGGATCAACTCCTACAAGCGGCTGGTTCCAGGATACGAAGCTCCGGTATACATTTGCTGGGCAAGGAGGAACAGGTCTGCACTTGTTAGGGTCCCAATGTACAAGCCTGGAAAGGAGGTTGCGACAAGGGTCGAGTTCCGCAGTCCTGATCCAGGAGCCAACCCGTACCTGGCCTTCTCAGTCATGCTGGCAGCAGGCCTGGCCGGAATTGCCAACAAATACGAGCTCTCTGAGCCGCAGGAGAAGAATATCTTCCACATGACTGAGAAAGAGAGGCTTGCAGCAGGAATCCATTCTCTGCCTGGCAGCCTGAACGAGGCTCTCCAGATCACCGAGAAGAGCGAGCTTGTCAAGGAGGCGCTCGGAGACCATACGTTCAATGCTTTCATAGCCAACAAGAAAGCAGAGTGGGACGCCTACAGGATCAACGTCACCAAGTGGGAGCTGGATAGGTATCTGCCTCTGCTCTGAGCCCGCAGCGGGCTTGCCATTTTTTAATATCATTATACTTCAAAATTGTGTGAGGACACATCATGACAAACGGAATAATTTCAGCAGATGGTTTCGTTCATAAGTTTTATGAACATTTCTTAAATAGCTATAAAGCGTTTGTCATGACCTTTTCCAAACTTACACCCCATCGACTTTGCGACGAGCGGGACACTGGTGAGCAGTATTTATTTAGTTGTTGTGACGACGTATGGAGTTCAAGATTACTATGCCGAGGAAAAGAAGGGAGCTTTATAACAAGGAGATCTGCGCCTGCTCGATCTTCGGGGCAATGAACCGAGATGGGGAGCGATTTACAGGCGATGGAGTCATGTCGGCTATAGCCAATATGCATGTCAGAGGCAACGGTTTGGGTGGAGGTTTTGCAGCCTATGGCATATATCCTGAATACAAGGATTATTATGCTTTTCATCTCATGTTCACAGGCAGC
>JAAZNX010000092.1 GCA_012798025.1 Methanothrix sp.
AATACACCAATATACCAAACTTAGCGTAGAAAAGAAGGTAGCCAGAATAATTTTCTTATCTCAAAAGCTCATTTGTTTATTTGATGAGCAAAATATCGAAATAAAAGCTATTCCTTTTTTGTGAATCTAGGAGAGGGGTAGAAGTATTAATATCAATGCTCACCCAGGATCAGTTGGTATGCATAAAAGCCAATGTAGGAATCAGACGAAGGCCGTTTTGATCCTTTCCGGTGGCGTGGATTCGACCACCTTGCTCTACAAGCTGCTCGATGATGACTATGAAGTTCATGCTTTGACATTCGATTATGCCCAGAGACATAAAAAAGAGATCGATTGCGCAAGAAAAATCGCGGCTCTGCTAGGTGTCCATCACATCATCGTAGACCTCAGCTGTCTGGCTGACCTATTGGGAGACAGTGCCCTGCTGAGCAGAAAAGAGGTGCCAAGCTGCCATTACACCGAAGAGGCTACCAAGCAGACTATCGTGCCCAACCGCAACATGATCATGCTCTCGGTGGCTGCAGGCTACGCAGAGGCGCACAAGATTCCAGAAATATACTATGCAGCCCATCGCAATGACTGCACCATATATCCAGACTGCCGATCCGAGTTCGTGGAAGCATTGAAGCCTGCAATCAGGCTGGCCACGGCCTGGCATCCTGTGGAGCTGCGAGCGCCTTTCGTGAATCTGACAAAAGCTGAGATCGTGAAGCTCGGCCTGCAACTGAAGGTCCCTTACGCCCTGACGTGGTCCTGTTACAGAGGAGAAGAAGTGCCATGCCGTGCGTGTCCCACATGCATCGAGAGAGAGGAAGCATTTTCTCTGAACGGTGCAGAAGATCCATTGATAGGAGGCCGAGGTGAGCTTGCACAGCCAAGTCACAGCAAAAAGCCTTGAAAGCCACTTTCCATCGCCCTTTGCATCTCCCTTGCCACCTCTGCCTTTGCCTTCTTTCTTTGAACAGTGGACGCGAGCGCGCTCGCCGCTCGCTCAAGAGAGTACCTGTCCACATTCCAGATCAGTCCCTCGTATCCAACATCCATGAGAATCAGCCCTTCAGCCGGAGCCGCTGGAGCACCGCGGTTCAGCTCCGGCCTGAGAAGATCCAAGAACCAGTCCATGCTCTTTTCGCCCGCTCCCACCTTCTCAAGAGAGCCGACAATCTTTCGAACCATATTCCAGAGAAACCCATCTGCCCGGATATCGAAGACGTAAAGCCCATTCTTCTCCAGGATCTCCAGCTTTTGAACAGTCCTAACTGTATCAACCTTGGCAGAGGAGAAGTTTTTGAAGTCGTGCTCGCCCAGTAGCATCTGCGCAGACGATTGCATCGCCTCCAGATCAAGCCCGGGATGCCAGAGAAAATAGCGGTACTCCCGCCACATGGCATTCCATCGGGCGGAAAAGCCAATTGGCGCCGCAGCCCAGGCCCATGTCCAGATATCTCTAGGAAGACGCCCGTTGACGCATCTGGGCCTGGCCAACTTCGCTTTATCCTCATCGATCCAAAAATCGATGACCTGGCCCAGGGCAGATACTCCGCGATCGGTGCGTCCAGCGTAGCAGAAGTCGCCATGGATGACTCCTATCTGAGACAACGCCCGCCGAACCTCGGAATCGACTGTAACACGATCCGGTTGACGCTGAAAGCCGAAGTAATTTTCACCGAGGTAGGCGAGCTTGAGGGCTATCTTCATTCTGCTCCTTAAATATTCACCTTGCCCAATTTGCTAGAGCTCTCTTGGATCGGTGATATACCCTGTAATGGCGCTAGCTCCTGCAGTGGCAGGCGACGCCAGGTAGACGAAGGCCTTGGGGCTCCCCTGCCTTCCCACGAAGTTCCTGTTTGACGTGGAGAGACAGCGCTCGCCCGGACCCAGTAGGCCGAAGCTTCCGCCCATGCATGGGCCGCAGCAGGCTGACTCAACCATCGCCCCAGCCTCCATGAACCTCTCCACGAGTCCAGCACGGAGCGCCTTCATGTACTCCTCACGGCTGGCAGGAACGACGATCATGCGCACGCCCTTTGCCACCGGCTCGCCCTTCATAAGGTCTGAGGCCAGCTTGAGATCCTCGAACCGGCCATTGGTGCAGGAGCCTAGGAAGACTTGATCGATCCTTGTCTTTGGGACTTCACTGATGGGCAGCACATTATCAACATTATGAGGCATCGCAACCTGTGGCTCCAAATCGGACACATTCCAGTGCTTCTGCGAGAACTGAGCATCATCGTCTCCTAGCACGATCCCTGCCTCGATGGCTGCCTTATCCTTCACCCTGCTCTGTAGGTATTTTATGGTCGTCTCGTCTGGCTCGAAGATGCCGGCCTTCGCCCCCATCTCAATCGCCATGTTGGATACAGTCATTCTCTCAGGAACGCTCATCCTAGCTGCTGCGTCGCCCCTAAATTCGCAGGCCATGTAGTTGGCCCCATCCGCGCCTATATCGCCGATGATCCTGAGCACCACATCCTTAGAGGTGACATGCTTCATAAGCCTGCCCTCGATCATGAGCTGCACTGTCTTTGGAACCATGAACCAGAGATTGCCTGTGGCAAAGACAGAGGACATATCAGTCGAACCGATGCCTGTAGCAAAAGCTCCGAGGGCTCCATATGTGCATGTGTGCGAATCCGTGCCTACGACCAGGGCGCCAGGCAATACATGACCTTTCTCTGGCATGACCTGGTGACATACTCCGCTGAAGATGTCGTAGTTTAAGATGCCCTGCTCCTTGGCAAAGCTACGCAAGAAGATGTGATTTTCTGCGGCCTTAATGCTGTCCGCAGGAACCTGATGATCGAATAGCATCACTATCTTCGAGGGATCCCATACTCTGGCATCCCTGCCAGCGATCTCATAAAATCCCTTAACCGCCAGCGGGCCGGTGATGTCGTGGATCATGGCACAGTCGATGCCGGCCATCACGAACTCTCCGGCATGCACATCTTTCTTTGTAGCTCTTGAAAATATCTTCTCAGACAGGGTTTGGCCACTCATGGCATCGCCAATTTCATCCATGATAAATAAATCTTGACATTGCGATCCATCTCAAAGCCTTTAAATAAAGTCAATTGAATCAATGATGTACACAAGGCCACACTATAGCCGAAAGATGGAGTGTTCCAGATGAAGATCAAGTACTTGCTCGACGAGGAAGAGATTCCCAAAAAGTGGTATAACGTAGCTGCCGATATGCCCACGCCCTTGGACCCGCCCCTCCATCCAGGAACTTTGCGGCCCCTCAATCCACAGGACATGGAATTGATCTTTCCCAAGGCGCTCATCAAGCAGGAGATGAGCACCGATCGCTGGATAGACATCCCGCAGGAGGTCCGCGAGATATACAGGCTCTGGAGGCCAACTCCGCTCTACCGTGCAGCAGCACTTGAGAAGGCTCTCCAGACGCCTGCCAAGATCTACTATAAATATGAGGGCGTAAGCCCGGCTGGCAGCCACAAGCCCAATACTGCAGTTCCTCAGGCGTACTACAACATGCATGAGGGAATCGAGAGGCTTGCCACGGAAACCGGCGCAGGACAGTGGGGGTCTGCTCTGAGCCTGGCCACCTGCTTGTTTGGTCTGAAGTGCACAGTCTATATGGTCAGATCGAGCTTTGACAGCAAGCCCTACCGGAAGAGCGCGATGCGCGTCTGGGGTGCAGAGTGCCTTTCGAGTCCATCCGACAGGACCCAATTCGGTCGAAAGGTATTGGCAGAGATGCCGGACACGCCCGGAAGCCTGGGCATCGCCATCTCAGAGGCTGTCGAGGACGCCGCCAGCCATGATGATACAAATTATGCATTGGGATCGGTGCTCAACCATGTGCTGATCCATCAGTCTATCGAAGGTCTTGAGTTGAAGAAGCAGTTTGACCTAGCAGATGATTATCCAGATATCATGTTTGGCTGCTGTGGTGGAGGGAGCAACTTCCCAGGGATGGTCTTCCCATTCATTCCAGACAAACTTAAAGGTAAGAAGGATCTGCGCATGGTAGCCTGTGAGCCCACTGCCTGTCCCACTCTGACCAAGGGCCTTTATGCCTATGATTTCGGCGACACAGCAGGCATGGCTCCAGTGATAAAGATGTACACACTTGGCCACGACTTCATCCCGCCTGGGATACATGCAGGAGGGCTGCGCTACCATGGCGATGCACCATTGCTTTGCAGCCTGGTGCGCGACGGTCTGATCGAAGCCACGGCTTTGCAGCAAAATGAGGTCTTCCAGGCAGCCACGACCTTTGCCAGGAGCGAGGGGATAATTCCTGCTCCGGAGGCGGCTCATGCGATCAAGCCTGCCATCGACGAGGCCCTGCGCTGCCGCAAGAGCGGCGAGGCCAAGACCATCTTCATATCCCTATCAGGACACGGCCACTTCGACCTTGCGGCTTACGATCAGTTCAACGATGGAAAGCTGGTG
>JAAZNX010000168.1 GCA_012798025.1 Methanothrix sp.
AGGGTCCTCATTAGGTCTTGTCGGCTCTTCCTTACCTCTTCAGGTTCCTTACCCTCCTCTGGAGTTCCAGCTAAGGGTGTCCTTCTAGAGTCCCTCAATGCTGATTTAAAATAGAAGTTGCCATCGATCTCAAGGAAAGGATGGCCTCGTCCTTTTTCACCGAATATGCGCTCGGAGACCCCCCTGCGCTCTATCTGGCCCGCTTCTGTCCTCGCAGACATTGCGTATTTATCTGCCAGGCTTAATAGGTCCGGACGATCAAGTACAGCCTTCAGCCATGGAATTGCAGCCACGTAAACCGTAGAAGGCCATCGGTCGGCCTCCACCTCCCAGCCGATAGTCTCCTTTGAGACCTTTGGGAACATCCTCTTTATGAGAGCGATGGAGCAGAGACGCTCGCCTCTTCGCAAATCCATCCCACCAGTCTTCCTTCGGAGTTCGTCCCAGAACTTTTCCTGCTTTCTCCGATCCTTGGCTCGCACATATCCGGAGATCTCCTGCAATTCGCCCATTATGGTGCAGTGGTCTCCACCCTCGATTGTGGGTCGGCCCTCCTGCCAGTTGTCGTAAAACCTCCAGTTCTTCCGTGCCTCTATGCTCGAAAGATCTCCGACCGTCCAGTAGATCTCCCAAAAGTTATTGATCTGCCGATTCCAGATCTTCTCTGTATCTGAGTTAAATTCATGGGATGTGCTTTCAACGTACTTTCTCCAGACCTCATCAGCTATTGTCTTCCAGGAGGCTTTGACGCACTTCACCGCAGCTTTGGCTGCATCTGTCGGATCTGTCGCAATTGCTTGGAATCGATTGGGCAGAGTGCCGATCCGCGGCTGTGACTCCCTATCCTTCTCTCCCTTCTTTACCTTCTCGATCCATCTCAGGAGTAGGTCTTCGGTCACATCAGGAATTATTATCTTTCCATCCCACTCTCTGATCTCAGCCATAGCGCATCCTGAGAGGTAGGAGAGCAGGAAGGAGCCGCTCCACAAATCCCGTGTGCGTCTGGCCTGGGCAAGAAATCCCTGTACAGGGCCAATGGTGAAATGAATTGTTTGATCATTCTGGCTGTCGCTCATTCTGGGAACACCTTCTCAAAATTCGAATCCAGAAAATCCCGTATAACTTTGAGGCTCTTTGCAGCATCCTCGTCGACCTGGACCTCGGACTCAGGAGACTCTTGTCTCGATTCGCCCTCTTTTTTCTGACGCTTCATGAAAATTCTGGCGCCCTCTGGGAGAAAGATCGCTGGTATTAGGGCGACAACCGCAGCATATTCTCCATTTTTTAGCTCCTGAATGTGAATAAATAGAGGGCTTGCTCTTCTTTCATAGTTTGTATCATTTGATCTGCCCTTAACTTCCAAGGTCGCCTCAAGCTCAAGGAAGTGATAGTTATGGGGAAGACCGAAAAAAACACGGTCTGGATGGCTATCAACTCTCTTAGAAAGGGCTTTTCTTGCAAGATCTGTATCTGAAGAGAACTTACATGGGTGTCCGCGAGTACCTACGCGATATTGTTGCATCCTTTTGCCTATTTCGTCTGATGTCTTCAGTGGATCGGTGGATCTATTACTATAAACATAGACAGATGTCTCAGAGCTAAATGCAGTGTAGTTAGGGAGATTCCTAGAGCGATCGATCCCAGATAAAAGATCGGTTATGCGCTTTTTCAAGTCGTCCAAGCTGGCTGGTTGCTCAAAGATGCTCACTCCATTGCTCTTCAAATTCAAAAGGTTGAATGAACCAAAACCTCTCCTCGACCTCGATCCAAGCCCTCCAAAGAGTCCCATGGCCATAAGGGCGGAGGAGAGCTGATCTGCAACCTTTGAATCTGGCAGCTCATCATTGCCTCTTGGTAGAATATTGATGTGAAGCTTAGCTTTTATTGGGGGCTTGAGATACTTCCGTGTAAGTTTCCCTTTTTCAATTGGACCGTATCCAAGATATATCAAACCCTGACACCCTTTGAAAAATTGATCTTCAACTGGATCCGGGTCTTTTTGAGATACCTCCATGATCACCCTCGACTGCCCATGCTTTGTGCTGCCGAAGATCTTGCCCTCTTCCTCCTTTATCGCTTCAAGATTCCCATTATGCCTGCCTAATGCTGCCGCCCGCCACCAAAATCGAAGTGCGCCTTTAATTCCAGGTGCCCGCAGCGCAGGTTCCTTTGGGTCTGCTCCGCCCATGAAGAGAGGCGTTACAATCCTGAAATCTGCCTCTAATATTGTCATGCTCGTCTAGATCCCTCCAGGTCGATCATTACTACAACAACATATGGATCTTTACGCTTGGCCCCTCTGCTGGTCTGTTGTCCACCATTGCCACCCACTTTCACATCAGCCCGATCTTCTACAATTATGCCTGCCTTGGGCAAGAAGATGGAGAGCCTCCCGATAGGTCGCAGGTCTCTTGA
>JAAZNX010000058.1 GCA_012798025.1 Methanothrix sp.
AGGAGATCAGGCCCGCCAGCAGCAACTGCAAACAGAGCAGATGAAGATGGTCTCGGAGCAGGGCAAGATGATGCAGATGCAGTTTAAGCCAATGCTTTACATCGGCATCATCTCCATACCGCTCTTCATGTGGGCGTATCTCTACATAGAACAAACTCCCGACCTGACCATGACCTTTCCCTTCTGGGGAACGCATCCCATCAATGCTACAGTCATTGGACCGTTCCTTTTCTGGTACTACTGGTACTTCGTCTGTTCCCTTCCTGTATCGCAGATCATACGCAAGGCTCTGGATATCGGGAGCATGAGCTAAAGATGATAATAACCATAAGTGGCGCACCAGGCACAGGCACATCTACCTTGGCACGCAACCTGGCAGCTGAGCTCGGATTGCGGTGGATCAATTCAGGGGATCTCTTCAGAAAGATCGCAAGCGAGAAGAACATATCAATAAAAGATATGAACCGACTGGCGGAGGAGGGGCCTGAGATCGATTATCTGATAGATGATGCCCAAAAGACGCTTGCAAAAGATGGCTCAGGAATATTCGAGGGGAGGCTGTCCGGCCACCTTCTGAGCGCAGACCTCAAGGTGCTTTTAAAGACAGACCTACGAACCAGGGCTGAGCGCATATCCAAGCGTGAGTCAAAGCTTCTGGAGGATGCAATGCAGGAGACGCGGATTCGAGAAGAGAGCGAGGCCAGACGGTATAAGATGTACTACAACATCGACATAAACGACTTTTCTGACTATGACCTTGTGGTGGACACGGGCAGGTTCAATGAGGCGGGGACGCTTGCAGTTGTTCTGGCAGCTGTGAGGGCATGCCAGTGAACATACATCGTGCAGGAAGAAAAGGCCAGGACGCATCTGCTCCAAAGGATACTAAGGATTTTTTATCGCTGCCATCAGACGCTGCCAGGTCTGTCCTGGTAAAGAGAATTGGCAGGACCGATCCCGCTTTTGGAGTACCTCCCATGAAGCGCAGCCTGAAGATGCATATGCGTCTTGGGGCCATCAATCTGGACAAGACATCTGGGCCCACGAGCCACGAGGTGACTGCCTGGGTGAAGAGGATTTTAAATGTAGAGAAGGCGGGCCACAGTGGGACGCTTGACCCTAAGGTCACTGGGATACTGCCAGTTCTACTGGAAGATGCCACCAGGGTGATGGACACGCTCCTTTTGGCAGGCAAAGAGTACATCTGTCTCATGTACATTCACCACCCTCTGCCTCGAAAGCGTATTTTGGAGGTCTGCGATGAATTTGTGGGCCCGATCTATCAGAAGCCTCCATTGAAGTCTTCTGTGGTCAAGCAGCTTCGCACAAGGACGATTTATTATCTGGATGTCCTGGAGGTCGAGGAGCAACATGTGCTCATGCGCGTGGGCTGTGAGGCTGGGACCTACATTCGCAAGCTCTGCTTCGACATCGGGCTCGCTCTGGGCGTCGGCGCAAATATGGAGGAGCTGCGCCGCAGCAAGGCTGGCCCCTTCAGGGAGGATGAGACGCTTGTTACGCTTCATCAGCTCAAGGATGCCTATGAGATGTGGAAGGAGACGGGCGACGAGAGCGGTCTTCGCCGAGTGATTCTGCCAGTAGAGGCTGCGCTAGCGCATCTGCCGTATCTTACGATTGCCGACAATGCAGTAGACGCAATCTGCCATGGCGCGCCACTCGCGGCTCCAGGCCTGCTCAGCCTTGAGACAGGGATCAACAAGGGCGACGATGTTGTCCTCTTAACCCTGAAAGGCGAGGCTGTGGCCGTGGCCCGGGCCCAGATGACGAGCAGGGAGATGCTCTCTTCAAAGACAGGGATAGTGGCCACGACCGAAAGGGTAATAATGGAGCCGGGCACCTATCCGAAGGCGTGGAAGCTGGCAGAGAGGCAAGCTTTCGCATCAGCCGAAAAGGCTGCAAAAAGATAAAAGCTAGTGCCGAGGTCGTCTAGCGGTAGGGCGCCAGCCTGGAGTGAGTTCTCCTGGAAAGCTGGTGACTCGCAAGGGTCCCGTGAGTTCGAATCTCACCCTCGGCGCTTATTTACCTGTAAATTTTTGCGCTGGATTGCGATTTTTGTCAAGGAAGTCATGGTCATAGTAATCCTGTCTGAGATCTGGAAATGCGCGAAATAGTTTAAGGTTGGCATTTTTAGACTGCCAGGGATATCCCAACCAAGTGCGAAATAATTTCGGGACTCTACACTGTATCGAGAAAGGGATGAGGTCGAGAAGAAGTTCGATGATCTGAAGGACGAGCTTGAGGTCATGCCTCTGAGAGTGCAGAAGATTGAAACGCTTCAGGGCCTGCTATTCATCTTTTTCATATCGTTGATTCTCAGGG
>JAAZNX010000200.1 GCA_012798025.1 Methanothrix sp.
ACCGAGAGGATACAGGACGGCGTGGAGAGGATTGAGTTTGCAGCAGGCGAGGCCGCAGTTCGGGCCTGCCAGGAGAGGGACGACCTGCTCGCAGAGACTGCGGACATCCTCAGGGTCCCGGCGGATCAGCTGCCCAAGACCGCTAGCAGGTTCTTCGAGGAGTGGAAGGACCAGCACAAGGAGATCGAGCGGCTGAAGGAGGATCTGGCCAAAGCGCGGCTGAAGACGCTGAGCTCAGAGGCTTTTCTGATCGACGGCCTCAAGGTCGTGGTGCAGAAGATGGGCCAGGCGGACATCGACGAGCTGCTGAAGGCTGCGGCCCTGTTGGCAGAGCAGGACTGCGTGGCCTTGCTCGGCTCGGAGACGGGGAAGCTCGTGGCAGCTGTCGGAAAGTCGGGACTTGAGAAGGGAGTGAAGGCGGGGAACATCATCAAGGCTGCGGCCAAGGCCCTGGGCGGCGGAGGCGGCGGGAGGCCCGAGCTGGCGCAGGGCGGGGGGCCGAACGTCGAGAGGCTGGATGAGGCCTTGAGAGCTGGACTGGAGGCGATGAGGTTTAAGTGTTAAGCCTCTAGCGCTAATCTATTTTTTAAATAAATTGACATTGTCAAGCATTACTATCTTAGGAGGATTCCTATGAACCTGCCTATATTGTTAAATTAGTTGCGTTTTTGGGAGCCCTCTTAAGGACAGTTGTGACACCAAAAACCCTTTTTACTGCGACCTCCAGCGAAAGCCTTATAATAATCTCCTCAATTGTCAACCATAATACCCAAATGTGGTTTACAATCAGGAGGAAGGGTTTACGAATCATGCTGCCTTCGTGATAGCGGCTTATTTGCTGGCGGTGCTCTCCATAGGCGCATGGGGGCCGCGTTTGAGAGGCTTGGAGGATTTCCACCTTGCAGGACGGGGACTGAGGACGGTTCTTCTTACAGGAACGTTCTGCGCCAGCATAATTGGAGCCTCTTCCACTATCGGCATGGCTGGACTGGGCTTTAGCAGAGGTCTTCCAGGTGCTTGGTGGATGCTCTCCGGAACCCTAGGCTTGCTTATTTTAGCAGCTCTTTTTTCCGAGAAGATAAGAGCTACTGGATGCTATACCCTTCCCGAGCTTGTGGGCTCATTTTATGGCAGCGGTGCAAGGATGGCGGCCTCGGCCCTCATCGTATTCTCTTGGGTGGGGGTGATAGCTGTGCAGATCGTGGCTTCAGGCAAGGTCCTGGGCGCAGTGCTAGGAGGGGACGAGACTCTTTTCATGATCGCATGCACTGCTGTGTTCGTCATCTATACAGCACATGGCGGACAGAGCTCTGTTGTGAGAACAGATCTGGTTCAGATTTTTATAATAATAATAGGAATGATTATATTGTTTTTTAAGGCCATGGAGGCAGCCGATCCTGGCCTTCTTCTCAGCCAGAGCTTTCCTACATCACCACAGATGGATGGTTGGGATGTAGCCTCCATGTTGCTGGTAGTAGGCTCTGCCTATCTGGTAGGTCCGGACATGTACTCGCGCCTTCTCTCCTCCTGTAGTCCAAAAGATGCAAAAATTTCTGTCGCAGTCTCGGCAATCGTCCTCATACCTATGGCATTTCTCATCACATCACTCGGAATCTTCTGCAGGTCTATTTATCCCGACGCATCTCCTGAGCAGGCCATACCGTCGCTCATAACTGGACTATTGTCGAGTGGAATTGGAGGCCTGGTGGCTGCTGCTCTCCTGGCGGCATTCATGTCATCGGCAGACACAAGCCTCATGACTGCTACGTCCATTCTGACGCTGGACATCTACAAAAAGGCAAGGCCTAACTGCAGCGCAGACGATTTATTGGCTGCTTCAAGGGCTGCAGTTTTAATCCTTGGTGCATGTTCGCTGGTCATGGCAGTCTCTCTGCCCAGCATCATCAAGACCCTGCTCATCGCCTACACAGTATTCACCAGCGGCCTTCTGGTGCCAACAGTCGCTGGATTTTATAGAGAAAGACTTGGGCTCACACAAAAAGGAGCTTTGGCCGCGCTGGTAGGTGGCGGGGTTACTGCCATCCTCCTGGGCCAGTGCTACCCCTTGCTTGGCATAACTATTTCTGCCGTTTTATTGTTTGGCGTAAGCCGTCTGGACAGTCGCTTGGAAAATGGCTAAATAATCCGGACGCAGAAGAGTCCTGGATGGATTGCAATGCTGGAGCCGAGACATTTTCCGTGCAGCAGCTGATGGATCTATATGCCCCAGTAAAGGAGCTGATTGAGACTCGTCTGGGCGAGTTCAGGCTGATTTGGGAGTCGGCAAGCGAAGAAGAGCTCTTCCAAGAGCTGGTATTTTGCCTGCTCACGCCGCAGTCCAAGGCCAAGACCTGCTGGAAAGCTGTGCAGCGGCTGGCCAAGAAGCGCATGATCACCGAAGGAGAACCCTGCCAGGTTCAAGAGGAGCTTGTTGGAGTCAGGTTCAACAAGCGAAAGGCAGAGTACATCTGTCTGGCCAGAGCTGTGTTCTGTGAAAAACCCTTGAGGTCCAAGCTGGCGGAATTTTCCAGCCCTTTCGATGCAAGGGAGTGGCTTGTAAATAACGTTGTAGGCATGGGCTACAAGGAGGCCAGCCATTTTCTGAGGAACATCGGCCTTGGAGAGGAGCTGGCGATCCTTGACAGACACATCCTGAAGAACCTGGCGCTTTTAGGCGTGATCGACGAGGTGAAAAGTTCACAGACGAAAAAAGCATACCTTCAGATCGAGAAGAAGATGACGAAATTCTCCAGGCACGTGGGAATTCCCATGGGAGAGCTGGATCTGCTGCTCTGGTACAAGGAGGCTGGAGAGGTGTTCAAATGACCTCTTTGCAGGTCAAGATGAAAGAGCTGAAGGTCTCCCTGATGAAAAAGTGCAAAGAACTGGAGATCCCTCTGATCGGCATTGCGAGCGTGGAACGATGGAAGAATGCGCCCTTTCAGCCCTGGATGCCTGAGGAGTTCTATCCGCAATCGATCTACCCTGAAGCAAGGTCGGTGATCGTCATAGGGCTTCCGGTCACTCTGCCGGTTCTTGAGACATCTCCCTCGATCTATTACCATGAGCTCTACCTGACGGTAAATGCCTTGCTGGACCAGTACACCTACCGCCTTGCCAACTTCCTCAATGATCGAGGCTATCCTTCGCTCTTCGTTCCCCGAGACGGATATGCAAGCATCGATGCATTGCTGAAAAAGCCAATTGCATTCTTCTCTCACCGCCATGCAGCTCTTCTGGCAGGGCTCGGCACATTCGGTGTGAACAACATGCTTCTGACACCCAAGTTCGGGCCAAGGGTGCGATTTGGCTCCATCTTCACAGCGGCTGAGCTTTTGCCAGATCCACTGATGACAGAGGATCTATGCACTCGCTGCATGCGCTGCGTGCGAATGTGCCCTGCAAAAGCTCTTGGCGAGATTGACTACCCCCAAGGTTTGACGGACAAGAAATCTTGTGCGGCCCACAGTGCCGACCTGAACCGAAAAGGAATCGCACCCTGTGGAATCTGCATAAAGGTCTGTCCTGTGGGCGAAGACCGAGAATTCTTCGAAAGAGAGGATGCATCCATTTACAACGATAAAAAGCGCTTTCCAAAGATGCACAGAGCCTGGGAGCATGCCAGAAGCTACGGTCTGAGATGATCTTATGCCAGCCTTCCCTTCAAGAACCTCCCTGTGTGGCTCTCCGCCACGCCAGCTACCTCCTCAGGCGTTCCTGCCGCTATGATCCTACCTCCAGCATCGCCGCCCTCAGGTCCAAGGTCGATGATGTAGTCGGCCGACTTTATCACGTCCAAATTGTGCTCTATCACAACCACGGTGTTGCCTTTGTCCACCAGGTCGTTCAAGACAGAGATCAGCTTTAAAACGTCATCGAAGTGCAGCCCTGTAGTCGGCTCATCGAGCAGGTAGATCGTCCTGCCTGTGGCCCTCTTGGCCAGCTCTCTTGTGAGCTTGATCCTCTGCGCCTCGCCGCCTGACAGGGTTGTAGAGCTCTGGCCGAGCTTGATGTAACCCAGGCCCACGCCCAAAAGAGTGTCAAGCTTGCTCCTTATCGCTGGAATGTTCTTGAAATGCTCTCTTGCCTCTTCCACTGTCATGTCAAGAACCTCGGCGATGGACTTGCCCTTGTACTTGACCTCAAGCGTCTCCCGATTGTAGCGTGTGCCCTTGCACTCCTCGCATTCGATGTAAACGTCGGGCAAGAAGTTCATCTCGATCTTGATCATCCCGTCGCCCTGGCAGGCTTCGCAGCGGCCGCCCTTCACGTTGAACGAGAAGCGTCCACTCCTGTAGCCTCTCACTTTGGCCTCCTTGGTCTGGGCATAGGCTTGCCTGATTGGATCGAAGACCTTTGTGTAAGTTGCTGGATTGGAACGCGGCGTCCGGCCAATAGGGCTCTGATCTATGACTATGACCTTGTCGATCTCGGAGTCGAATATGAGCTCATCGTGCTCTCCAGGAGTCTCGCTGGATTTGTGGATCTTCTTCATCAAAGCCCTGTAGAGCGTGTCGTATATCAGGGTGGATTTGCCAGAGCCCGAAACTCCAGTCACCGCCGTAAAGACTCCTATGGGAATATTTACATCGATGCCCTTCAGGTTGTTCTCCCTGCAGCCTTTGATGCGGATGAATGATTTGCCCATGCGCCTGGATGCTGGGACCGGGATTCGCTTCTTTCCGGAGAGGTACTGGCCGGTGAGCGATTCTGGGTTCTTCTCGATCTCCTCGGGTGTGCCCTGGGCCACCACAAAGCCGCCATGAATGCCTGCTCCAGGGCCTATGTCCAGCACATGATCGCTGCTGCGAATGGTCTCTTCGTCGTGCTCCACCACGATCAGAGTGTTCCCGAGGTCTCGCAGCTTCTTCAAAGTCCCAATCAGACGCGCGTTGTCCCTTTGGTGAAGCCCAATGGATGGCTCATCAAGAACGTAGAGAACGCCTGTCAGGTTCGAGCCAATCTGGGTTGCCAGTCGGATGCGCTGCGCCTCTCCACCTGAAAGAGTTCCCGAATTCCTGGAAAGGGTCAGGTAGCCCAGGCCCACATGCTCCAGGAAACCCAGGCGGGAACGTATCTCCTTTAACACCTGGCGTGCGATCTCTCTATCCTTTTCGCTAAGAGACATCTCAAGCTTATCGAAGAACGCGATGCAATCGCTGACGGATAAATCGGTCACATCCACAATGGACCTCTCGGCGATCTTTACGGCCAGCACCTTCTCTTTTAGCCTCTTGCCATTACACGCGGGACAAGGAAGGACCCTCATGAATTTCTCAAGCTCTTCCCGCCGGTACTCTGAGTTCGTCTGTCCGTATAGCCTGATGCTCTGAGGTATCAGGCCTTCCCACTGACCATTATGTGACCAGTAGGCATCTCCGTTCTTCATGCTCATGCTGAACTTTATGCGCTCATCCGAACCGTACATCAGGGCATTGTACTGATCCTCGGTGAGGTCCTTCATGGGTGTGAAGATATCGAAGCCGAAGTGCTTTGCTACGGCTGCCAGATACTGGCCGCGCCAGCCGTCGATGGCGTTCCTGTACAACGCCACCGCTCCATCCGCAATGCACAGATCCATGTCGGGGATTATCAGATCCGGGTCGAACTCCATGCGAATGCCCAGACCGTTACAGGTCTCGCAGGCTCCAAAGGGGCTATTGAAGGAGAACATGCGCGGCTGCAGCTCTTCAAAGGCCATGCCGCATACCGGACATGCCATCTTTGCAGAGAACAGCCATTCCAATCCATCGTTGTCCAGGACTACGACAAGCCCTTCGGCCTTCTTGAGAGCGTTCTCAATGGCCTCGACAAGCCTTGAGCGATCTTGGGCAGGGCTCAGTCGGTCCATAACGATCTGGATGTCGTGTTTTTTGTAGCGGTCCAGCTCTATCTCCTCATCGGTCCTGAGGATCTCTCCATTTACCCTGACGCGCATAAATCCCTCTGCGTTCAGGTCGCGAAAGAGTTGGCCGTAGGTTCCTTTCTTCTGGCGGACCACTGGAGCTAGGACTGTTACCTGAGGGCTTTGGTCATTTTTGCAGGTTTTGGCAATGATGCTGTCGGCGATCTTCTCTGGAGACTGGGACTCGATTCGTATGTTGTGCTCAGGACAATGCGGCACTCCAATCCTGGCAAATAGCAGACGCAGATAATCGTAGATCTCTGTAACAGTGCCAACGGTGCTGCGTGGGTTCTTCGACGTCGTCTTCTGCTCGATGGAGATGGCCGGCGAGAGACCATCTATGCAGTCCACATCGGGTTTATCCATCTGTCCAAGGAACTGACGTGCATAGGCTGAGAGGGACTCAACGTAGCGGCGCTGGCCTTCTGCGTAGATGGTATCGAAGGCCAGCGTAGACTTGCCTGATCCTGAGACGCCGGTGATGACTATGAACTTATCACGGGGAAGCTCGACTGTTATGTCTTTCAGGTTATGCTCGCGGGCACCTTTGATGACGATCTTCTTCATTTACAGCATTTCTTTTTCCTTTTCAGCCAACCCAAGTACGTTGAGCAACCCTATGAGGTTTTCTCTGGACAGAGTGCCATCTGAAACTTTCTTCAAGATCTCCTTGGCGTTGAAGGCCACTCCGAGGCCCGCATTCTTAATCATCAAACAGTCATTGGCCCCATCGCCGACTGCCACGATGTTGTCAGGGCTGATCTTCTCGAGCTCTGCAAGACGAAAGATTATGCGCCCTTTGGCATCAGCATCGATTATGTCACCTTTTATCTCGCCAGTTAGGATGCCATCCTTGATCTCCAGCTCATTGGCGAAGGCGTAATCGAAGCCCAGCCGATTTTTTAGCACATCAGTAAAATAAGTGAAGCCACCGCTGATGAGGGCGATCTTGTAGCCTACGTGCTTCAGGTGGTGGATCAACTCCTCAGACCCCGGCGTGAGCCTCAGATCGCGAGCAATCTCCTCCAGAGTGCTCACAGGTGTCCCTTTCAAAAGCCGCACCCTCTGCCTGAGAGATTCCTTGAAGTCCATCTCTCCGTTCATGGCCTTCTCGGTTATTGCCTTGACCTGCTCGTCCACACCCGCAAAGCTGGCAAGCTTGTTGATGATCTCAAAGTCAACGATGGTCATGTCCATGTCAAAGACGATGAGCCTCTTTTCTTTTAAAGACCGTCCCAGATCCTGAATTACCACATCCAGGCCAAGGATCTCGCAATCATGCTTGAGCTTTGCCTTGCAGCCTTCAGCATCGCAATCAGCAAAATCCATGAGAAACTCTATGGATATTATATCACCACGAGCGGTGACAGATGCCCTTTCGATATTGATATTATTCTCGGCTGCGATGCTCGCCACATCCCTGATGATGCCCACCCTGTCCTTGGCCAGGATTGTGACCATATGCATATTTTTCTTTGAACGGCGCCTGCCGCGGTACTGCTGCATCGGAAGGAAACTGAACTCGATGCCAAGGCCTGCTGCCCTCTTTTGGAACCAGAACTCAAGCTCCTGGGCAGTGACGTTGGCTGAGCTGAAATCTGCAACCACAGACATCACGAATATGCCCTGCATCACTCTTTGGTCCATGTCCACGATGTTCACTTTCTGTAATGCAGGCTCCTCTAAGAGATCGCGAATAAGACCAGGCCTGTCCCTGCCAATGAACGAAATGACCCAGAGCTCCTCGTTCAACAAAGTCCAGGCCCCCTCATTTCTGGTTGCATCGGTCTTTTCCCTTGCGATTCAAACCTAAATACTTTTTCGAACCAGGTTGGGGGTCAAAGCAAAGATTATGAGTGCCGGACGCGAAAATGTCAGACACTATGTACCAATCTCACATGCTCATCAATGGAGAGCAGGTCCAGGCGTTGTCCGGCAGAGTTGAGGTCATTTACAATCCTGCCAACCAGGAGCCTGTGGCCGAGGTCCCAGTAGGCTCACGCAAGGATGCTCAATTGGCTTTGCTGGCTGCAAGACGTGCATTTCCTGCTTGGTCTGAAACCTCCAGCCAGAAGCGTGCGGAGATCTTGCATGATGCTGCGGATCTCGTGCGTGAGCGCACAGATGCAATCGCCCGCCTGCTTACGCAAGAGCAGGGCAAGCCCCTCAAGAATGCCCGCGGAGAGGTCAGGTCCTCTGCGGATGTGCTCGACTATTACGCTGAGGAGGGAAAGAGAAACTTTGGAGATTGGATGGCTTCAGGGCAGAGCCGGAGCATCGTGCTAAAGCAGCCTGTGGGAGTTGCAGCGCTCATCACGCCCTGGAACTTTCCTGTGGATCTGCTGGCCTGGAAGGTTGCTCCTGCCCTGGCTGCTGGCTGTACCTTCGTTGCAAAGCCGCCAAGCAAAGCTCCAATCGCAGCTACGGAGTTTGTGAAGACCTTAATCGACGCGGGTCTGCCTCCAGGTGCTGCTAATGTGGTGCAGGGGCCTGGAAGCGAGGTAGGAGCAGAGCTTGTGCAAAGCCCGATATCACGAAAGATCGCCTTCACAGGCGAGACCGAGACTGGCAGATGGATCATGGCCCATGCAGCCGGGCAGATCAAGCGCGTCTCATTGGAGCTGGGAGGCCAGTCGCCCTTCATAGTCTGCCAGGATGCAGATCTGGAGAGGGCGGCTTTTGCATGTGCCCAGCGTGCTTTTTCCAATATGGGTCAGATCTGCATCAGCGTCAATAGGGTTTATGCAGCCGAGGAGATAGCCGACCAGTTCATTGCAAAGCTGCTAAAGCATACCGAGCGGCTGAGGATCGGCAATGGCCTGGAGCCTGATGTGGACCTTGGGCCCATGTTCAGCAATGCCCAGCGTGAGAAGACCCAAGAGCACGTAGCAGATGCTCTGGCCAAGGGCGCATCGCTTCTCTGTGGCGGTCGAGAGCCCGAAGGCAGGGCCTTTGAAAAGGGCTTCTTCTATCTGCCCACAGTGCTTGAAAATGTGAACCACAGCATGCGGATCATGCGTGAGGAGACATTCGGGCCTGTGGCGCCGATCATGCGGTTCAAAACTCTGGATGAGGCAATTGCCCTTGCCAACGATACCGAGTTCGGCCTTGCAGCTTATCTCTTCACCCGCGACCTGA
>JAAZNX010000207.1 GCA_012798025.1 Methanothrix sp.
CCCACCACGATGTCGCCCACACGAACCTGCGCTGCCATCTGCGGCCTGACGCCTTCAAAGAGATGCTGAGCCAGCTCGCGAGGGTCATTTATCACTAGATAGCGTCCTGGGATGATCGCATCGGTATCGATATCATCTCCAAACTTCCATGCTCTGCCCGCCAAAATGCTCAACTCCAAAGGTGAACTACCATCCAATGAGAATGGTATATATTAAAGTAATGCACGAAGGGTAAAAGATCAATCAGTCAATAGGTGGTTTTCAATTGAGGGCAATCATGATCTCTGGCCGCACTTTGGCGCAAGGTGCCAATTGCGAGTCCAAAATGTCTGAGGACTTCTTCAAGGCGGCTTCTTCATGCTATTTATCCAAAGAGGATTACGACCTCCTTGGCCTCTCAGACGGCAAGAACGTTCTGCTTAAAAATGAGTTCGGCAAGACGGTCCTCTCGCCTCGAGTGGATGATGGGCTGCAGAGGGGAATTGTATTCATTCCCATGGGCCCTTGGGCAAACATCCTCATCGGGCCGGACACAGGCGGTTGCGGCACGCCTCAATTTAAGGGCGTGGAGATCGATATAGAAGCTACGAACTCTCCGATTCCGGATATTCGAGAACTATTTGGCGATATTCAGAGGGCTGAAGCATGATAGTAGAAGACGCGATCTGCTCATTTTGTGGATGTCTCTGCGATGATATCAACGTGGAAGTGGAAGAGAACAAGGTGAAGAGGGTCAGGCATGCCTGCCGGCTGGGCTCCAGCAAGATCATGGGGCATGGACGGATCCGCAGCCCCATGGTGCGAAAAGACGGGGAGCTCAAAGAGGTGAGCTATCAGCAGGCTTACGACCGAGCTGCTGAGATCCTGTTGGCGGCCAGCAAACCTTTGCTCTACGGGTGGGCCTCCACTGTGTGTGAGGCCCAGAAGAAGGGCATCCTCCTTGCAGAGGAGGTAGGAGGGGTTCTTGATTCCACGGCCACAGTATGCCACGGGCCGTCCGTCATAGGCATTGAAGAGAAGGGGCTGCCTGGCGCAACGCTTGGCCAGGTGAAGAACACGGCCGATACCATCGTGTTCTGGGGCTGTAATCCCGCAGAGGCTCATCCCAGGCACTCTCTGCGTTATTCCTCCAATGCATGTGGTCGTTTCACGCCCGAAGGGCGCTCCGCAAAGAAGATAATTGTAGTGGATGTTCGCGAGACCAGAACCTCGAAGAATGCAGATAAGCTGGTCATCATTCAGCCGGGCACCGATTATGAGGTGATCTCTGCTCTGAGAATGCTCGTGGCCGGAAAGGGCGACATGGTGCCAGAGGAGGTGGGAGGTGTTGCCAAAAATGAGTTAGCCAGCCTTTCACAGATGCTGTTGGCGGCAAAATTCGGTGCTGTATTCTTCGGGCTGGGAATTACGCACAGCCGCGGTCGGTATAAAAATATAGACAATGCCCTCTCCCTGGTGACCGATCTGAACTCTCATACCAAATTTGTGATCATGCCTATGCGTGGCCATTACAATGTAGGAGGA
>JAAZNX010000134.1 GCA_012798025.1 Methanothrix sp.
AGCCATCAGCACGTACCAAACCTGCTCACCGTCCACGAGCTTCGCCCTGACAGGCTCGTCCTTCTGGTCACAAAACCTATGGAAGAGGTAGCCAATAACCTGATCAATGCCCTGGACCTAGGGGGACTCGACTACCGAACGCGGCACGATATGATATCTCTGGTGGATCCGGACTCATTGGAGCTGACCAAGCAGGCGATCAAAGCAGCCTACGAGCAATATCCAAGTGCTGACTGGACTGTCAACCTTACAGGTGGCACCAAGATCATGAGCATTGCCGCTTATGATTTCTTCAAGGACAGGGCCAGGATGATCTACGTCTCAGAGAGGGACCAGTCAAAGGCGATCGACCTTTCAGGGGGAGGGCATGTCCCGCTGAATCACAGGATCTCTCCTCAGGAGTTCATCGCAGGATACGGATTTGAGGTGCATAATTTCGATGCGATACATGAGAATGAACGGAGAGCAAAAGAGTGGCTCGATCTTGCGGTGGAGATCGCAGCAAGGAGCCAGGAGAATGCAGTTCGTGGCTTTCTGGGTAATCTCTTCAGCATCTCCCAGACAAAGGAAGGAAGAAGTAGAGGTCTGGTGCTCGACGAATCGGATGAGCTTTACATAATGGATGCTGAGCTGAGGAGCCAGATCGCATCTACCTTTGCCCTCGGCTTTAAGGACTGGACCCTCACTGGCACGCTTGACAAGTATGCCGTCCAATTCCTCACAGGCGGATGGCTCGAGGTCTTCTCTTGGGGGATGCTGAAGATGATTGAGGGAGACTGGCTCTGGGACTGCAGGCTTGGGGTCCAGGTCGGAAAGAAGGGCCAGAGGCTGGAGAACGACTGGGATGCAGTCTTCATGACCAATCAGGAGCTGCGAATTGTGGAGTGTAAGAGCGGGGGGCAGGAGCAGGATCCAGAAGGCAACAGCACACTATACAAAATCGAGGCAATCAGAAAGCAGCTTGGAGCAACCAAGGTCAAGTCGTATCTTGCGACCACGTCTGGAAATGTAATCGACCAAAGGACAGGAAGGATTCGAGAGCACCTAGACACGAGGGCCAGGCACTACGACTGCACGATTATAGCACCAAAAGAGGTTGTCCAGCTTGCTCAGATGAAGCGCTCGGCAGATCCAAAGATACACGAAAAGATCGCAGAGGTCTTCAAAGTGAGATGAAGATGTCAGACCTAGTCATCTACTCCATCGGCGTCCCCTCGCCCATCTTCCCAGCCGAGCCGCTGCCGCCTCTGCCCGACATCCCCCGCGGCTCGCTCGTGATAGTCGAAGGCCGCGCTCCAATCTGGCGCTACGGGATGGCGCTGCATCTGCTGCACGGCTCGCCCGCAGCGGCGGTGGCATTCTACGATCCGAAGCTTGGGGCAGTAGTGGTGGCAACGCACAGCAAAGAGTGGCAGGTGGGCCAGGTGGTGGATATGACGCTACCAGCGTCTGAATAGAGATATATCCAAGCAGCTCTGGAGCGGGCACAGTACAAGGTCGTCGCTGATCGTGAGCCTATGTCGCATAAGCTCTCTTTATGCCAGAAAGATTTCCGAGAATCATGAATCCAGAAAATATTAGAAGTCAGAGAAATGATCAAATAGCATGCAGACGTACATTCAGGATGAACATGAAGCTGAAAGTCAAGATCATCGGCCACAAAGTGCATGACGTAGGCTATAGGCCTTATTTGACAGAGCTGGCCATGCGTCTCGCACTCAGAGGCTTTGAGGTATACAATGATGATGAAGCGGGACAACAGGCCGTCATAGCTCTGGCTGAAGGCGATGAGCAAAGGGTCATGAGATTCTATAATTCTGTAAGTAAGGAACGGCCGCAGCTTGCTGATGTGGATAATGTATTATCAGAAGAATATGCTGGCGATGTCATGCCGCTGTGGCAATCTGCATCAATAAACACGGCATCTCAGATGAACAAGGCGATACCTCTGCTTTTGGAAATGAGAGACGACATGAAGGAGATGAA
>JAAZNX010000091.1 GCA_012798025.1 Methanothrix sp.
GAATAGGTGCTAGCCATGAGTCAGACTGAGGCCATCGAGAAAGCGAAGGAGCACTTCGCAAAGCTGCTGGAGGCGCAGCTCGAGCGCGTTGATCAGATGAAGTCTAAAGATGCCTGGGTGGATTACAACAGGCTTGTGCCCATCGTCATAGGCGTGGTTGGCGGCGATGGGATCGGACCTTACATCACCAAAGAAGCTGTACGTGTGCTAAAATACGTGTTGGCACGGGAGATGGCTGCAGGGAAGGTCCAGCTCAGGGATATTCCCGGCCTTACCATCGAGGAGAGAGCTGCGGCCAACAAGGCCCTTCCCGAAGATGCGCTTGAAGCCCTGAAGGAGTGCCACGTCATCCTCAAAGGTCCCCTCACCACACCCAAAAAGGGCGATCCCTGGCCGAACCTGGAGAGCGCCAACGTATCCATGCGCCGCGAGCTGGATCTCTTTGCCAACGTTCGGCCTGTGAAGGTTCCGGAGCAGGGGATTGACTGGATCTTCTACAGGGAGAACACCGAGGGCGAGTACGTCCTGGGCAGCAAGGGCTTCAACGTGACCGACGACCTGGCCGTGGACTTCAAGGTCATAACCACCCCGGGCGCGGAGCGCATCGTTCGGCTGGCCTTCGAGTATGCCCGCAAAAACGGCATAAAACGCGTCTCTGCGGTCACTAAGGCAAATGTGATAAAGACGACTGACGGAAAGTTCCTGGAGGTCGCCAGGCGCGTGGCCAAGGACTTTCCAGACATCCAGTTCGACGACTGGTTCGTGGATATCATGGCAGCAAAGCTGGTGGATGAGAAACGCAGGAAAGACTTCAAGGTCATAGTCCTGCCAAACCTCTACGGAGATATCCTGACAGATGAGGCTGCTGAGTTTCAGGGAGGTGTTGGCACTGCAGGCAGCGCTAACATCGGCAAGCGTTACGCAATGTTTGAAGCCATACACGGCTCTGCCCCGCGAATGGTGCAGGAGGGCAGGGCAATTTACGCGGATCCGGCCAGCATGATGAGAGCCTGCGTGATGCTGCTGCGCCACATTGGCTTTGTGGATCAGGCGAGCAAGATGGAGATGGCTCTGGACATATGTGGCCTGTTCGAGAAGAAGGTCGTCATAACCGGCCGGGCAGGTGGTGCAACTGGAGCGCAGTTTGCCGACTACGTGATGGAGACGCTGAAGGATCCAGGGCTTGAGGGCCGCTGGAGGAGCTTCCAGAGGTAAAGCTTTAGTCGAATAAAGCCATTATTTTTTTCTGTGGAAGAAATCGCTGAAGCATTTCCAAAGATTTCTCTGATCTTTGTGATTGGAATGGAGGCCGGGCAGGTTTGACGATCTTTGGGGTAGATATCGCCAGCGGCTCGCCCCACAGTCGTCAGAGTCCAAGTTACTCGCTGGCGATTTTGGATGGTGATACCGTCAACTGCCACCACATGATCAGCAGGCACAAGCTTACCCGGCTCATCCGGGAGCTTCAGCCTGAAATAGTGGCCATGGACAACGTCCACGAGCTCGCCTCGAATAGAAGGGAGCTCATAGACTTCCTGAGGCTGATGCCTGCTGCCACAAAGATCGTGCAGGTTACTGGAGCGGACCGTCCTGAGTCTCTGGTCAAGGTGGCCAAATGGCACGGCATCACCTTTGATCGGACAAGATCGCTGGAGGAGGCCGAGGCCTGCGCCCGGCTGGCTGCCAAGGGCGTGGGTGCAGTCCTGTCAGCATTCGAGGACCGCACCTGGATCAAGGTTAGCAGGAGGCGTTCGCCTGGGCGCGGAGGATGGAGCCAGAATCGCTATTCGCGCAAGATTCATGGCGCAGTGAAGGGGCTTGCGCGCGAGGTGGAGAGGCAGCTGCGTGAGTTTGGCCTGGAGTTCACATGCCGGACAGTGGAGGGTCTGGGTGGCTACACCAGGGCGGAGTTTGTGGTGGAAGCGGCGCGCGACAGGGTTCATTTGAATCCTGGCTATTACTGCGATGCACAGTTGAAGGTGCAGAGCATCGAGCGACCTGAGCTTCAGTTCAAACCACTTTTGCAGAGGCGAGGATACATTATCGTGGGCCTGGACCCTGGCACGACGACAGGCATTGCAGCCTTGAATTTAGGCGGCGAGCTCGTCGACCTCATCAGCGCCCGAGCCATGTCGTCATCCGATGTCATCGAATGGATCGCTGCGCGCGGAAGGCCGCTGGTGGTAGCAACGGACGTCTTTCCCACGCCTGGTGCCGTTGAGAAGGTGAAGCGTGCCTTCAATGCAGTGCTGTTTTCGCCTGGGACGGACATTCCGGCTGAAGAGAAGATAGCAATGGCCAAGGAATTCAGCTACAAAAACGACCATGAACGCGATGCCTTGGCTGCTGCTGTTTACGCTTTTAAAAAATATAAAAACAAGTTCTTGCTGGTGGAAAAGAAGGTTCCCCCGGAGATCGATCCAGATGAAGTGAAGGCACTGGTTGTCAAAGGCTATTCCATTGAGAACGCCATAGCCGAGCTCACAGAGCTTCCGGAGCCCGAGATCAGGCCACCTGCAATACAGGTGGCAGCAGATGTGGCACCAGACGTTGCAGCCCTGAAAGGTCAGAACATGCAGCTTGCAGAGCAGGTCAAGACGCTGCGCTCCTATCTGGATGAGCTTCGCGCAGAGATGGCCGAGAAGGATGCTTGCATGCGCGCTCTGAACGCCAAGATCGAACGGCTGAGGGACAAGACCGCCCGCGAGATCAAGCGCGACCAGGAGATCAGGATTCGAGAAAAAGAAATCGAGCGATTGCGCTCGATTCTGCGCTCTGAGAGGAAATACATCAAGAAACTGAAAAAATCACTCTCGCGCCAGAAGAAAATGGAGAAAATCGAGGAGGTTAAGGGCATGCGGCGGTTGAAGATGCTGGATGCTTTCTCCCGCGAGGCAGTGGCGTCAGCCCAGGAGCGCTGGGGCCTGGAGGCAGGGGATATAGTTTTATTGCTGGATGCCAGCGGCGGAGGCAGGACTGCTGCTGATCTGCTCATCGAACGGGGAATTGGGGCTGTAGTTACCGATAGCGAGATGGTGCCGGCTGTGCGAGAGCACTTTTACGAGAAGGGCATCCCGGTCTTCTCAAGATTGGAGCTGCCAGTGCAAATGATCGACAACCTGCCGTTCATCCGGCCACAGGATCTAGATGCAGCCACAGCTCGCTGGAAAGAGC
>JAAZNX010000070.1 GCA_012798025.1 Methanothrix sp.
GACGTTGAAGCATGCCTGGCAGCCCAGTGGATCGCAGCGCACCAGGTTCTTCTCTATGAGCCTGATCTCGCCCTCAAAGGGCTTCTTCACATCCATTGCATCGTATGGACAGACCTGGGCACATCTGCCGCAGCCTATACAAAGGTCCTTGTCAATCTCAATCTTGCCTTCGAACTTCAGCTCCTCTGCTAGCGGCTCGCCCTCCACTAGAATTGCGTCCTCGGGGCAAAGCGGCACACAAAGGCCGCAGTAGTCGCACAGTTCCTCGTCCACAAGCAACTGATCATAGGGCACGAGATTCCGCGGGTCTTTTTCCTTCTCGCCCTTGTCCACCAGAAGGAAGGCCTTGCAAAATCTTGCACATCGACCGCAGAGGTTGCATTTTTCTCGATCGATCTCGATCTTTCCTTTTACGCCTGAACGCAGTGGCCCGAAGTCCTCGCGGGTCTTGTTGAATGTGACTTTTATTGCATCAGTGGGACAAACAGGCTCGCAGAGGATGCATGGCAGACACTTCTGATTGGGAACAGCCTCAGCCACGAGCTTTGGATACTGCTCTTGGGACCTGAAATCCTTGATCTTGTCCATCTCTATGCAGAGGCTGCCTTTGCAGCCGTCTCCTCGATTACTGACATCTCGGGCTTCTCTTCGACCGTCATCTTGAACGCTTTCAGAGGGCAGAAGTTGGCGCACATGCCGCAAAAGACGCAAGCGTCCAGGTCTATTAGCACTGGCGGGGCATCCAGGCCCTTAGCGATCTCCTGCAGCGGCCCTTCCTGCAATGCCTTCTTTGGACAGATCGCAATGCATATGGAGCATCCGGCGCATCTCTTGTAATCGTAATCCAAAACCTTTTCTGTCGTCTTGGTTCTCTGCTTGGCAATGATGTGGGAGCCCTCAACTTCCATCTCCTTCTCGATCTCCATCATGGTGCAAAAGCCTCCCTTAGGTTCTTTTAACTCCCTTTTAGCTCAGATCCGATGGGGCCCATGGCCTTCAGTTCGTCTATGAACTCCCTGAGGTCTTTGGCGTAGATATCGCCCTCGCTTGCTGCACACCAGACGATCTTCACCCTTCCAGGATCAAGGCCTATCTTTCCCAAAACTTCCTTCAGAACGTTAACCCTCTGCAACGCCTGGTAATTGCCATCGCGATAGTGACACTCGCCCAAACGGCAGCCTGCTATCAGGACTCCGTCAGCTCCGCGACGCAATGCTTCCAGCACAAAGCTTGGGTCGACCCTCGCAGAGCACATCACGCGGATGTTGCGGGCATTTGTGGGATACTGGATTCGGGAAGTTCCGGCAAGGTCGGCTGCGCCATAGCTGCACCAGTTGCAGAGGAATGCGACAATTAGCGGGAACTCCCTTTTATCTTCTGTCGCAGCCCTGACCTGGGCCATGATCTGCTCGTCTGAGAATAGACGCATCTTGATGGCGTCGGCTGGGCAGGCGGCTGCGCACGAGCCGCAACCCTTGCATGCTGCCTCATCTACGTAGGCAGGACTCTTCACCGATATGGCCTTTATGGGGCAGACATCTACGCAAAGCTTGCACCTGACGCAAAGATCCGGATCCACCCAGGCCGAGGTAGGCTCAAGCACCAGCTCGCCCCTATGCAGAAGCTTGACGGCTTTGGCTGCAGCAGCGCTCCCCTGGGCGATGGATATGGGAATCTCCTTTGGACCAGATGCGCAGCCTGCGATGAAGACCCCATCGATGTGCGCTTCCACAGGCCTCATCTTGGGATGGGCTATCTCGAAGAATTTGTCTGGCCTGCGGGACAGACCTAGGAGGTTGCCAAGCACATCTGCATTCTGATCGGGCTCAAGGCCGATTGAGAGAACAGCCAGATCGTGCCTGATGCGCTTCACCTCGCCGTTTTGCGTATCCTCGAAGATCAGATAAATGTCTCCATCCACCTGATCTATGCGAGAGACGCGTGCGCGCACGAAGTTGACGCCGAGCTTTTGGGCCCGAACATAGAATTCTTCATAGCCTTCGCCGGCAGCCCTGATGTCTATGTAGTAGATAGTAACGTCCGTGTCAGGATATTTTTCCTTGATCAACTGCGCATTCTTCAAGGATGCCATGCAGCAGATGCGAGAGCAATAGATGTTTCCCACGGTCGCATCGCGCGAGCCCACGCACTGCAAGAAGGCTATGGATCTGGCGATCTGGCCAGTGCTCGGCCGCACGACCTCGCCTTTCGTAGGCCCGGAGGCATTGAGCATCCTTTCCATCTGCAGTGTAGTGACCACGTCTCTGTATCTGCCAAAACCATACTCCTCTTTGCGAGCGGCATCGAAGGGCTGCCAGCCTGTGGCAACGACGATGGCTCCCACTTTTAATTTAAATGACTCTGCCTCTTGATCGAGCTTCACAGCCTTGGCAGGACAGGCTTCAACGCAGCGGGCACAGCCGATGCAAGCCTTTGGATCGACACAAGCGACCAGCGGCACGGCCTGGGGATAGGGCACAAAGATGGCTTTTCGCTTGCCAATGCCGAAATCATACTCGCTCGGCACCTCCACTGGACAGACGGCTGAGCACTCATTGATGCAGCCCTTGCAGAGCTTCTCGTCAACAAAGCGCGCTCTGCGGTGGCCTGTGACGGTGAAGTTGCCGACGCTTCCCTCGATTCCGAGAACCTCGGCATAAGTGATCAGAGCAATATTGGGATGGTTGAAGACCTCTGACATCTTTGGACCCAAAACGCAGATGGAGCAGTCATTGGTTGGAAACACATCGGTGAGAAGAGCCATGTAGCCGCCGATGGTGGGCCTGCGTTCTACCAGAAAGACATGCAGTCCGGCATCGGCCAGGTCGAGAGCAGCCGCAATTCCAGCCACGCCTCCTCCGATAACCAGCACGTCCTTGCTGACAGGTATGCTCTCCGGCTCCAGCGGCCTGAGCAGCGCAGCCTTGGCAACTGCCATGCGTATCAGATCCTTGGCCTTCTGCGTGGCCATGGCAGGCTGATCCATGTGCACCCAGGAGCACTGCTCGCGGATGTTGGCCATCTCCAGCATGTAGGGATTCAAACCGGCTTTGGAGATGGCTCTGCGAAAAGTGGGCTCGTGCAGTCGCGGCGAGCAGGCGGCGACGACGACGCGATCGAGCTTGTGTTCAGCGATATCCTTCTGGATCTGTTCTTGGCCGATATCGGAGCAGGAAAACTGCAAATCTCTGGCCAC
>JAAZNX010000061.1 GCA_012798025.1 Methanothrix sp.
ACTTACTTTGGAGGCCATAGCCCAAAAGCAATGTTGAGGCCCATTACAACTACGCCAGCACCAATACAGGCTCCAATTATCATCTTGGGACTGAGCTTGATCGAGGTATCATCGGCCTCAAAGTATCTCATCAGTCCTGCTGATGACTGCAGTCCGCTGCTTTCACTCTTTTTCTTCGCCATATTTTCCTCTATTCACCTCATCGTCTTAAAGTAGATTGCGGTTTGCCTGGAGCTATTTTGATTTTTCTCAAAGCCAGCCGCTCTCATCCTGGAATGGGTATTTATCCGTCTTTCCACCTTTGATGACCATAGGCCAGTTTTCGCTCGGATTGCCTTTGGCAACGTGACCGCTCCAATAATTTCCGCCGATGACATTGCCCAGGTCCCAGCTATTGTTGCCGTACATGTCTTGCGAATGCTCCTTGTTGTTGACAAAGTTGTTGTGATAGATCTGGTTGCCTGAGGAGTAGATGATCTGCAGACCCATGGGATTGTCTGTGAAGTTATTCTCGTAGATCTGATTGTAGTTGGAGTAATTGAGCCAAACTCCAGTCTCATAGTTGTGATCCACGATGTTGCCGCGAAGGGTATTATTGTTGCAGTCGAGAAGCGATATACCGTTTTGATTGTTGCCCGAGGCAGTGTTTCCAACTATCTGATTTGAGTCCGAGCTGACCAAGAACATCCCACTATATCTGTTGCCTAACAGATGATTTCCCAAGACCTCATTTCCAATTGAGTTCACCATGCGTATGCCATAGCAATTTGATACATTGTTCTCCTGGATCTTGTTTTGGTTTGAGTTGAAAAGAAAAATGGCGTCATTGGTGACATCGTTCTTCTTCAGGATAACATTATCGCAATAAGCCAAAGTGATATGAGCAAGCTTTTTATTCTGTATGAGCCCGCCCGATTTGCCATAGATGTAGGCTACAGGCGCTCCATCCACCAGATTTGATTCGTCGATGGAATTATTGAATCCTTCTTTAGTGGAGCTTTCCACGTATAGGCTCCACTTTATCTCCTGGAATCTGTTGTTCTTCAGCAAGTTGGCTGAAGAATCCAGCATGATGATTCCTTTGTCTCCTCTGGAGATTTCGTTTTCCTGCAAACTGTTGCCGTTGGAATAATCTACCTCTACTGCCGTGTCTTTGACGTCACGAATACTGTTTCCTGCTATTATATTTTCACAACTTTTTGCCAGACCAAGGGCACGAGTGCTATTCTCAATGCTGCAACCAGAGATTGCGTTCCAATTGGAGTTCTCGAGGGCAATGCCGAACTCCACATTCTTGATGCTGTTGTTTTCGATCTCCTGGCCACTGCAGTTCATGAAATACATGCCACGCAAACTTCGAGAGATAGCATTGTCTCTCAGATCGCCGGAGGTGCTATTGAAGATCCATATGCCGTATGTCTTGGCTCCTATCTCGTTGCCAATGATCTCGGAATTGCTGCTGTTCATTAGCCAGACACCCATAGATGAGCCGTTCGCACTATTGCCAATGATGCTGTTTTTCCCCGCGTCCCTGATTAAAATGGCGACGGTCCCGCCAATGATCTCATTATCGAGTACATTGTTGTTGCTTGAATTGGTCAGCAAGGCCACTCCACCCTCACAATTCTTCACGACGTTCTTGGTTATCGCATTGGTGTGCGAATCGCTGACGAGTATTGCAGGGTTATCCTTCTCAAATGTGTTTTCCTTGATGGTGTTCCCTTTGGACAGTACACGAATCCCAGGTCCTGTGAAGTTTTCAAAGGTCAGACCCTCCAGAGAGCAGCCATCTGAGGTTATCGTT
Source organism: Methanothrix sp. (assembly GCA_012798025.1). GTDB lineage: Archaea > Halobacteriota > Methanosarcinia > Methanotrichales > Methanotrichaceae > Methanothrix. Next base: position 1,805 of record JAAZNX010000061.1, read on the forward strand.
ATTCCTGTCTCTCTCCCGTCTCCTTTGAGGACTATCGGCTCCCTCTCGCCAATGAGCGGCATGAGGGATACACTCTTGTTCAGAACTACCTCTTCGTGATAGTTTCCAGGCTTGACATATATTGTGTCGCCATCATTTGCAGCGATCACGGCTTCTTTGATGGTCTTATAATTAGCGAAGCCGTCATCATCCACGATGTACGATCTTGCTCCATCGATTGGTTGAAGCCATATGAGCAAGACAATGAAGATGATCACGGGATTTCTTGGCATAAGCCTACTTACTTGCTAAGGCTCCTTTTATAGTTAATGCAACCGTCGAGATATTCTCCGGCCATATCAAGACAACCCCTTTATTTCCACTGGAAAAATAAACCAAAAATTTTTTCTCCAGGATACCTGTTTCTCCATCTTCCAGATCAAATTGTATGATATTAATTATAATATTATTTATTAAGTTATGGATACTTTGAGCACATTACCATGTCCAACTTGGCCTTTGTGGCTATTTAATCATGGCATTTTTCCTGAGAAGACACTCATTACTAATTTGAATTAAGTATCCATATCATCTAACAAGTCTGGATCGGATTGTGCTGTGCAAAACCTTATTAACCCTCATGTCTCAAATTGTACCTGGTCGATGATAGGATGACAGAAATAGCGCCGCATAAGCACTGTGTGGTCTGCGGAAATGCCGTCCGAGCGGATGAAAGCTTCTGCGACGAGCTTTGCGAAATGAAGTTCAAGTCAGCCCAAAGAAGGCAGCAATTATTGTTCGGAGTATTCATCGTGCTAATGGTGCTAATCTTGTTCCTACCGTCACTTTTAAAGATGAATGGATGAATATGCGCTCTATTCTCGCGATCATGGCCCTTTTGTCCACAACGACGTTTGCCGTTTGCAGCGGCTCGGGTGAAGAGTACATCTACGTTAAAGATGTAACCATGCGTCTGAACGGAGAAAATGCCACATTCGAGCTGAACTATTCTCTGGACACTTTTACGCGCCTTTATGTGCTAGCCCTAGGCTGCAGGTATCTCGAACCTGAGCTAATATCTTTTCTTGGGAACTACCACGAAGTTAAACTCTTGAAGGCGGATATCAACAGTGCTGCATTGCAAGTCAACGACGCCGGCAAATACAACGGAGGATATTACTTGTTCGATTCCAGGCCACTTGGTTCAAGGACCAAACCCATCAATGTAGGGGTGGCCAAGTTTACAGTAGTTTATCCTGAGGGACAAGTCCGCACTTTTTACAATGTAACTTGCACTCAGAGTGTTTTCTGCCAGGCCAGCTCGCTCAACCGCACTACGAAAAAGGTCATCTGAGCGATGGGCTGGATGATACGTAGGTCTTCTGTCAGCCTACAAAGAAGGCCGCTTTTGCAAGAATGGTGGGCGCTCTCCTATTTGAGATGCAACAGAGATTGCTTGCTTGTTTACTCATGTTCTGGCAAGATCAACGATAAAGCAGTTGGAGCCAGACAATGCTGTGCCTTTTTCCAAATGATGTCGACAAATTCTGACAAAGTCACTGCCGATAGCGTAAATCCGCCTGATCGTACTGCCAGAACGTCGGATAACCCCCATCAAATCGTAGTCTTTTAATATGTAAGATACGCATAGCACATTATTGAGCAATAAATGAGTAGCCAGCGATGGTAAAGGTGTGTGTTCAGTGCCCAGCGTCAGATACACTCGAATTGAGATTACGCCGGATGCCTACCGATCCTTAGAGGCTGAAGCCATCTTGCAAGGGAAGACCCTGAAGAAGCTAGCATCTGAGCTTATACTGAAGGGCGTATCCAAGAAGGCACTGGATTTTGTGAAGGATTCTTCCAAACCCACCGAGCCCGTCGTGCCTCGTACGAAACAGGATGAAGAGACGGCCAAAGTGGTCAAGAAGATTGGGGCCACAGGCATACACATCAGCGCTCAAATTCTTGAAACGGTAAGAGAGATCCTTCTGGAAGAAGGTTATCAAGGAGCAATGCTGCATGTTGCTCAGCATACTGCCTCTATGGAGAGGGACGAGCTTCACCGCGTGCTGGCCATCTTCCGACGCTACAAACTATCACCCACGGTCGCAGCAGACCTGATTGAGGATCTAAACATGATCGAATCGGGCAATTGGGAAGGAACAGTCACTTCGTCATAGGAGACTGGAATACACTTGCCAAAACTGACAGGCTCTCTTTAGGACCTATGATGATTGCCACATCATCCACTTTCAGGATGAAGCTTTCGTCCGGGTTTGCTATGGTTTTCATATCCCTATGGACCGCCAACATTTTGGCACCGTGCCGATCCAGCCCGATATCCGCGATAGGCCGTCCGCTAATGGGCGAGCCGCTGCAAACTCGAAAAGTGCCTACCTCATCCACGATCAAGTCTACGTTTGCATCGCAGTAAGGCTCAGGAGCTAGGCTGCGAAACATCTCGTAACCGTCGGATCTAACCTCTTGAATGAAACTCTCGATCTCGTCTCTTGGCACATCGTACTGCTTCAAAACCCTGGAGAATATCTCCACAGATGTTTCGTACTCCTCAGGAATGACCTCGTTGGCTCCCAGATTGTGCAGTGGCAGCATCTCATCGAGATAGCGAGTCCGGGCGATGATGAATAGACCAAAATTAAGCCTGCGGGCCACTTCCACGATCCTGCGAGTAGCCTCTGGGTCGGAGATGGCGATGACCATCACCCTCGCCTCCCGGACATTGACATGTTGGAGAACGTTTTCTTGAGTGGCATCTCCATAGTAGATAGGCTCACCGATCTTCCCTTCAAAAGAAACGATCTCGGGGTCCATCTCGACGATCACAAATGGTATGCCTTTTGCTTTGGCAGATCTTGCAACATTCCTGCCGTTGACGCCGTAGCCGACTATTATGAGATGGTCCTTCCATGACTCGGTGGGAGTTGCAGACAAGGCATGTGATCGATTTTTTAGCCTCTCGGGCAGCGGAAGAAGCAAGAAGCCGTCTGCCACCTTTTGTGAGGCTGCCATGAGGAACGATGTGGACCCCATGGTCAGCACAGCAACGTCCAGGAAGATCTGGTAGATGTCCTGGGATACGAGGCCGCAGTCGTAGCCCACTTTGGAGAGGATGAATGAGAACTCGCCTATTTGACTTAAGGCCAGGCCGACAAGAACTGCCATACGTAGAGGAAGGCCCATAAAAGATATGGTAAATCCGGCAATAACTGCCTTGAGCACCATAACAGCAATTGCTATGAGAATTATATCTGCTGGATTTTGCACCAGATAATTCACATCCAGCAGCATGCCAATAGAGATAAAGAAGAAGCTGGTGAAAGCATCTCTCAGCGGCAGGATGTTTCCGAAGGCCTGGTGGCTGTAGGGCGATTCAGATATTATCAGACCAGCTAAAAATGCACCAAGGCCAAGCGAGAGCCCGGCCTGAGAGCTCATCCAGGCCACAGCGAAACATATGGTCACGATGCTCAGGAGGAACAGCTCGTGATCTTGGGTCTTTGCAATCTGATATAGGAGTCTTGGCATGATCCATTTGGCGGAAATGATCACAAATATGATCAGACCCAAAGCCTTAGCCACGACTGTCAGGGGATGGTCAGTTTCAGCCTGCAAAGCTCCTGGCAGCAGTGGCACGACGAGCATCATGGGAACGACTGCCAGGTCCTGAAATATCAGAATTCCAAGGGTTGTCCGACCGTAAATGCTGTCGAACTGCTCTTTCTTTTGAATTATGCGCAGGACGATGGCTGTGCTGCTAAGTGAAATAAGAAATCCGAGCAACATTGCCTCTCCGCCCGACTCTCCCCAAGCAACGAGGATGAAAAATACGACAAGAATTGTGAGCAATACCTGGAGAGAACCGCCGACTAGAACGTACTTCTTGAGCTTCATCAGGTCCCTTAGCGAAACCTCAATGCCCACGGTGAACAAGAGCAAGACGACGCCAATCTCTGCAAGATTGGAGACCTGATCGGACGCCTGAATAAAACCCAGGCCCTGTGGCCCTGCCAGAATGCCGGTGAGCAAAAAACCGACTATCGTCGGTGCCTTGATTCGATGGAAGATCAAGAGGACTGCCACAGACAGTGCGAATACTACTACTATGTCTTTTAAAAGCCCTATCTCCATCTGCAGACCTTTTCATCACAGAGCTTCGTTAATCAATTTAACGGTTTGAAATGATGTCGATGAATCTGTCTGACTGCACGAGTAGGTGGCACAATAGCTCATCATCCGCCCCGGCGACGGCCACGACGCAGCCCTTCCATCTTCCTCCATCAAGCCCACATTTTGCAAAGTTAAGCTCAAATTTTTCAAGGCGACCATTGGGAACTGTCTCAGTCTCCATCATGTACCACAATAAAACGACCCAGCCCAAATCTCTGGCAATGAAGAGCAGCTTTTCTGCCCTTCTCATGTCAGACGGATCAATGTAAGGCGGATCGATGAGCAACAGGCCCGGAGGCGAGAGTTCCAGCAAAGATTCAACGCCAGAGAAGCCATCCCCCATGTGAAAGCACACGCCGGAAAATCCCTGCCAGGCAGCAGCAACCCCTGGATCTGCATCCCAGATCTCAGATTGCAGATCTGTTTTGCGCCTTTTGGCAGTCTCCAAAACAAGGACTGCAGAACCAGGATAACGCTTTGGGCCTGTTGGGTTCATCTCAACAAGGATGTCAAAATAGCAAAAATTTTTTAGTTTTGGCAGAATCGGCCAGAGTTTGCCGATTCCGCCAACCCAATCACCAGGCGTGCAAAGGGCGTACTCGGGGCGTCCCACATGGCTTTCCGCATAGACGAAGCTTCTATCGGGGATGAACAGACAGCTTGCTGCCTCCAGCAGAAGGAGATGCTTCCAGACGTCGCCTGCATTGCCCGCATGCCCCCTGTGATCGTAATGATGCATTATTCAGGCTTATTTCCTACTCCTGGTACATCTCCTTGGCGATGTTGAAGGCCTGGGCAGGCGTCGCAACCGCAATCTTTTGAGAGTCATCGAAAGACGCCTTTGATGCAGCTGCTGCTGCGGCAGCTGTTCTGAGCAACTTCTTGTCCACTTCATTTGTCAGCCAGCGTGCCCCGCCGATTCCCACCAGCACAGCACCGGCTATGGAGGAGATAGAAACGGAGATCTCATCAGTTCCAAGTCCAGTAACAGCTCCATAAACTATCGCATTGCTGAAGGCTCCATAAAGGCCCCAGGAGATGAAGGCCGCTGCTGCTCCAAGAAGTATGTTGCCCGCAAAACCTGGCCGGATGATGGTCACGTCCCCAGCGTTCTCCTCGCGGGGCTTGATAAAGCCATTATCGCTTACCAGGGCGTTGATAACTCCCCCCACAGCTCCGCTCAATACGATCATACCAATAGACACCAACATTGTCGTTTTTTATTCCTCCTCAAACCACCCTTTAATCCAGAACGATCATCGGCCATTCTCTCGATGGTTAATAGGATTGGATTTGGTCATATCTTACTAATTTTTTTTATTTTTGATTACTTCAATCTATTTGAACTTTTCGTCGATAACTATGTATTTACCTGTGCAAGTAAATCTAATAAAATAATTATTTATATAAATATTAATAATCTTATTATATTTCCGTTCGTAGCAGAATTGATCTGTGCTCATCTGCGATTGTGATGGTAGTTGCACCCCAGACCCATGTTGTAAAGTGCTCCAACGAAATCCTTATAGTTAGGTTGCCCTTAATTTGGGGCTGCATATGCCCAAAGAACAGGTTGAAGAGTACATAGAGGCGATCTTCGACATCGCTGGTAAGAATGGCACCGCCAAGACCACTGATGTGGCCAAAAGGCTGCAAAACGCCCCGGCCAGCGTCACAGAGGCATTTAGGAGTCTAGAAGATAGTGGTTTGGTGCGCTATGAGCCCTACAGAGGTGCTACACTTACCGAAAAAGGGTTGAACGCCGCTCGCAAGATCAAGAGGAAACATAGATTGCTAGAGGTATTTTTGGCAAAAATATTGAGAATCGATCCGCAAAAAATCCATGAGGAGGCATGCAAAATGGAACACTCAATCTCAGATGAGGTAGGAGATGCCATTTGCAAGATGCTGAATGCTCCTGCCAGATGTCCTGGCGGGAAGTTGATCTATCCTTGCGATAAGACGATTGCCACCTGCAATGAATGCCTTAAAGCGAATGATGCTGCGAATATGGCAGCATCCGTCGTGCAGAGAAAGATAGTTCCCATAACAGACCTGAAACCAGGCCAAAAAGGAATAATAGCTCTTCTTAGAGGGAGCAAAAAGGTCATACAGAGACTTTCAGACCTTGGCCTCACTCCGAGAACAGAAGTAATCTTGATGAGGAAGGCACCCCTCGGGGGGCCTATCGAGCTGTGCGTCAGGAGAACGACTCTGGCATTGGGATACGAGATTGCGGATAACATCTTCATCGAAGCGCAAAAGGATGCCTGAGATCGTGCCCGTTCGCGACGACTTGGCCAAGCCAATGGTGGTAGCCCTAGCCGGCAACGCCAACGTTGGAAAAAGTGCAGTCTTCAACCAGCTAACAGGCGTAGATCAGATCCTTGGCAACTGGCCGGGCAAGACAGTGGAACGTGCAGAGGGCACATTGCAGTACAAAGGTCACAGGATCAGAGTAATAGACCTGCCTGGGATCTATTCGTTTTCCACTTATTCCATGGAGGAGATGGTCTCCAGGGACTTCATTGCTCTGGAAAAGCCAGACATCGTAGTCGATGTGGTGGATGCCTCATCGCTGGAAAGAAATCTCTTCTTCACCCTCCAGCTCCTGGAGCTTGAGGCTCCTTTGATATTGGCTCTGAATCAGATCGATCTGATGATGAAGAGAGGCGTCTGCATAGACTATGAAAAGCTAGAGCGTCTACTGGGAGTTCCAGTAGTCCCCATGGTCGCAATTAGAGGAAAGGGCATATCCGAGTTGACTGAGCAGATCATGCTGCTTGCCGGCCAGAGAAAAAAACCTCCTGTGATAAAATACGGAAAAGAGGTGGAGCAGAGGATCCAAGAGATCGCGGGGCTCCTTGGCAAAATCAAGATCGATTATCCCCCCAGATGGGTAGCTATAAAGCTCCTGGAACGCGATGAGAAGATCACGAGGCTCGTGGCAGGGATTGACAACTCTATCGTCCAGTCAGCTGTCGCCATGGCGGAAGAGCTCGAAAAAATCCACGGTGAAACCAGCAACGTTGTGATCAGCGCGGAAAGATACCATGTTGCGGAAGAGATCGCAAGAAGCGTGCAGAGCTTTGGCAATGTAGGAAGAAGCCCAACTGACCAACTGGATGAAATTGCCCTGCACCCAGTATTGGGATATTTCGCAATTCTTGGCGTAGTGGGCGGGCTCTTGGTCTGGACCTTTCTGATTGGAGCCAAGATCTCCGAGCTTTTGGTCGAGACCCTTAGCCCCATCGAGCAGCTAGAACCAATGGTCTCGGGCCCTCTGGCGAGTATTCTATGGAATGGAGCATTCGCAGGTTTCGTTGCCGGCTTGACTTTAGTTATACCTTACGTGGTGCCGTTTTACATAATACTGGCAGTGATCGAGGACTCGGGCTACTTAACCAGAATATCGGTCATGCTCGACCGGGGAATGCACAAGATCGGACTGCACGGCAAGGCCATCATCCCCCTTATCCTGGGATACGGGTGCAACGTGCCCGCCTGCTTTGGCTGCCGCATTATGGAGACTCCAAAGCAAAAGGTTCTGGCGGCATTTCTTGTAACTCTTGTGCCATGCACAGCCAGGACGGTCGTGATCCTCGGGCTGGTGGCAGCATTTGTCAGCATCTGGTGGGCCATGGCACTGTACATCTTTGACATAGCCCTCATAATCCTTCTTGGAAGGTTTGCCTTCAAGGTCGTCCCAGGCGAATCTGTGGGACTTATAATGGAGATGCCCAAATATCATGTACCTTCAGCGAAGATCGTTTTAAGGCAGACCTGGGCCCGTACCAAGTCGCTGCTCTGGGTTGTATTCCCGGCATACATCATCGGAAGCGCTGTGCTTCAGGCGATTTACGCCGCAGGATGGTTGGATCCCACCAACGATGTGTTAAGGCCCATCACAGTGGAGTGGCTGGGATTGCCATCTGCGGTTGGAATTCTGCTCATATTCGGCCTGGTCAGAAAGGAGCTTACCATATTAATGCTCGCAGTCATATTCCAGACCACTAACTTCGCATCGATCATGTCTCCTGTGCAGCTCATTGTCCTTGCGCTGGTGACCATGATATACGTCCCATGCCTGGCTGTAATCCTCTGCCTTGCCAAGGAGTTCGGATGGAAAAAGACTGCAGCTATTGCTATCTTCGAGGTGTCCTTCGCAATACTCCTTGGAGGGGTCGCATTCCGGTTGCTTACGATATTCTACTAAGAGCTTTCAAGAACACCTCTGCCTTGTGCAGATCAACTATATCTACCATTACGCATGTGGAGAGATGAAAGGTGTTCCATGAGAAGACAAGCCATGAGGGGACGGGGATGACCTACACTGTTGAACTCATTTCCATGGAGGAAAAAGAAGATCTGGTCGAGCGCTATTCAGGCCGGATCCTCTACGAGATAAAATCGGACATTTACGGATGCTGCATAAAGCTGCTCACAGGAATTGCGTCGGTCAAGGCCGCCTGGGAAGAGAGCTTCTATTTTGCATCCCAGAGCATACGTTCTCACGGACGCCTTTACGTCCTGAATGAGCCGAATGAAGAGGAGAACAAGGTTTACTATGATCCTCAGTCCAAGACCGGCTTCATTTTCAACATGGATTACTACGGCTGGATAAAATCCCTGGCTTTGAGCGTTGCGGGCGACATTCTGGAGGACGACCACGGCATCTATTCAGTGCATGGCGCATGCCTTGATGCAAGAGGGCAGGGGCTTTGTATCCTGGGAGGTTCGGGTGCTGGCAAGACCACACACACTTATGGGCTCCTGCGCAATCCCAGAGTGCGCGTGGTCTCAGATGACTGGTTCTATGCACGAATTTTCGGAGACGACATCCTGTCCTTCGGATCGGAGAAGAACTTCTACATCCGTGCCGACCTGGCAGACATCTGGAAGGAGTTCTCAGGGCTGCTGGAAAAGGCGGTCCTGGACGAGAAAGGCCGCGCTGTGGTGGACCTGCGCTGGGTGATAGGAAAGGGGCGCATACTTCCGCTTACAACTCTTGAAAATGTGATCATCCTGAAGAGAGAGAGCGGCCAGAAGGAGACGGTTCGCGAGCTGGATGGCAAAGAAGCGCTGGCGATTTTAGAGCAGAACGGCTATTATAATCCGCACCTTCTGGTGCACAGCGATCTAAAGCACCAGATTCGCAGCCGCTTCTTCCACTCGCTGTTAGCACGGGCGAAGGTGCATGAGGTCAATACCATTGGAACGCCTGAGGAGAGCCAGAGGGCGATCAGGAAGTTTTTAAAGATCGAGTAGCTCACGCGAATGCATTTTCGAGAAGGTCGCACAGCTTTGAGATCTCACTCTGATGATGCTTGAAGCTGTTCATGAGCTTCACGCCTCGCGCGGTTGTCTTATAAACTACGTGCCGCCCTTCGCTGGCCTCTAGGAGGCCGCAATTGCTGAGGAGATCAAGGTATGGGTTGACCGTTGTGAAGTTGAGGTTGGACTGGTAGACGATCTTGGTCTTGCTGGCACCACCAACGCATACCTCCAGAATTTGGGATATGATCACATCGCTGCTTCTTTTCCGGTTCATAGTCCTTCTTACAGACTGCAATATCTTAAGTAAGTATAAATCTTTCTAATCAAAAATATGTCAAGTTTCAACTTCAAGAGCGAGTTGAACAATTGGAACGCGAGAATGAGTTGCTTAAGGCTAAAATTCGTGAGCTTGAATCCCGATTAGCCCAATATGAGAATGCGCATACTCCACCAAGTCTAAGACGTGGCCGCAATCGCAAAAAAAGATCGAGATAAGAACGATAAAGGAAAACCCGGTCAAAAGGTCTGGCATAAAGGCGTAACAAGGCCTTTTGTGGCTCCAGATAGGCAAGTTGGACCCACAATGGATCGTTGTCCCGATTGCGGGGCAGAGCTTGGATCTCCTTTCCGAATTGATTCCAAGATCGTCGAAGAGACCCCAGAACCCAGCCTATCATCGTTACAGAATACAAAATTGCTCATTACAAGCGACCATGCTGCCAAAAAGAAGTTACTGCAAAGGATCCAGGCTGTCCGCATGAAGGCAAATTTG